>DHOO01000031.1:32278-36442 GCA_002409975.1 Firmicutes bacterium UBA5388 | reverse complement strand
ATTTATGTGTGACATGATCAAACCAAGCTTTATTCCTTCACGTCACTCCCTTTGTGGACGGACGATGCAAAACTTCTATAACAGGAATATACCAGGATGCACAATTATTGATAATATGATTGCGGACTTCTGATTACGGCAAATAGTAGTCTATCTGCCTTTCATAAAAATAAAATTTGTGCAGGGTTTGTTTGCTATGCCCCTTTTATTGGCTTACCTCTACGTTTTTGTTTCAAACTGCACCTCATTTTGTTAAGATAGCTATATCTTATGTCAAAATTACGTTTGATAACATGGAATATCTAAATGCTTTTATATAAAAATAAAACCTAGCAAAATTTGTATTCCTACTGATTTACTTTAAGACAAGTATCAAGTTCTGCCTTATATTTCTTGGCATTAGTAAATACATCAGCCCTGTCTTTAAACAATAGATTAGAAAAGTTCTAAGTCAGGGGCTCAAAATCAAGAGCTTGAGAAATACTTCAAGCCTCTGATTTAGTACTTTTCCTCTGAACCAAGTCACGTATGCGGACAGTATATGCAGTTTTGAAGCTTTATTACGAGGCATTAATCTTCCAATTATCTGACCCGTATGAAGCAAAATCACATCCGTTTAAAGAGGCTATAAGAAGAATCTGCGTTTTCACGGCATGCCCTATAAGCCGTCCTGTTTCAGGCGACTTTTCAGTTTGTCATTATCAGAATTGTAAGGCTGTCAATGGAACGCCTCTTGGCAGGATTTCCTTTATAAATAGTGTTTCGTAACCGATGAATCAGCTCTTCTTGAAAAAACGCAAAACCCAGCGATCAAAACAATGTTTATAATTAAAACCACTATACTCCCCTCGATTTTGGACACACCACCTGTTAATAGTCCATTTCCTTTAAATTCAGTAGAAAATAAATATGGATAATCATCCGCTAGAGATACTCCCCCTAGAATAATAGCTCCGACAGCGTTCCAGATGAAATGCATAATAATTGGTGCAATCAATGATTGTGTATACTCTAAAACTATAGTCATTAAAACACTCATTGATAAAACATTTAAAACAGAAATAATTCCAGCCTCAAAAGCGCCTCCATGCATAAATGTAAACAAGGCTGTCGTAACTATTATAGCTGCCAACATATTATAGTTTGATTTTATCATTTGATATAAATATCCACGGACAAGTAATTCCTGCATTACGGTGTTGATAAGAGCTGAAATCAACCACAGCCACAGCATAGGTATTGCCTTATAATCATTTATTTTCATTACTCCGCAAATCATTAAAACAGCAGTAACAGCTCCCAGCCAAATAGCGCTGATAATCAAACCTGCAATACTGTTTTTTATAGGTTTTGAAACAAGGCACAACCCAATTTTCCGCTTATCAATCAGCCAAAATATAGCAGTAAACACCACTACACACAAGAAAGGGATTAATTCTGCCCAAAATCTCCAGATGGCAGCATTTTCATAGTTTGGTATTGGAAACAATTCCACTAATAGGACCCAACCAATAAAAAACATACTTGTTCTAAGTACCGTAGCTGCTAATTTTTTCATAACTCTTTCCATCCTTTTTTCTTGTTTATTAGAATAAATTAAATTTTCTCAATCAAATTATTCATTCAGTGATGACCAAAGTAGATACTAAATGGTTTTACCAAAATCAAACCAGCTAATACTAAAATTACAGTTAATATAGTTCCTTTCTTCATCATAGCCTCACTCGTTGAGTATAACGGATTTTAGACTATTATTGGGGAAAGTGTAATGAAATACCTGTTTTGTGTACTGACTTTTTGAAGACACCTCTATTTCTGACGTTTACATAAAATTAGATATAGCTCCTATATAGAAAACCTGCCACTGGCAACTTTTCTTGCATACTTTGGTATAAAAATAACCGAATGATTTTCGTTTTTAAAGTCATCCGGTTATTCAATACATACCTTATTGAACATTAGCAGTTCAATAAGTATATATTACCCGGCCTTTTCCTCATGCCGGATACGAATAATAACTTTTGTAATCTCTACAAGTACTAATGGTAGCAGGGAAAGACCTAAAGCGATCATCCACTCCAAGGTTGTAAGTGTAGTAAGACTGAAAAAGCGGCGCAGAGTAGGGATCAGCATAATAAAAGCAAGAATTACTCCTGACACAAGCATTGTGCAATATAATGCTTTGTTATGTGCATTTCCCCTTGCAAAAACAGAGTCTATATTAGAACGCTGGTTTATCGCATGGATTAATTGTGAAGTTGCCAGAACAAAAAAGGCCATTGTCATTCCTTTGCTGTGACTGTCTGTGGTGATACCAAACTGATAGGCCGAAACCGTAGCAGCCGTAATAAATATACCATGCAGGATAACACGAATTACCAATCCACGTTCGAACGGAGTTCCTGGTTTTACTGTTAACTTCCCATAATCGCCCGACTCAACCCCAAGTTGCCCAATAACGGATACTTTTCATAACGACCTAAAGGGGGATTCTTATCTTCCTCGGCAATGCAGTAAAATCTCTCAATGAATAATGCCTCCTTCTGTATACATGGTTTGCCATATCGGCAGGCATTACAACCCACGCACCCCTTTACTTCTGTCCTAAGAAGAGACACAATCTCCACCTTGTGCCCAGCGTACCGCACTCCATTGATAAAAGCATCTACAAGTTGAACGGTGTTTCCGTTAGGACGACCGCCGTCCTGAATAACCAATATACTCTTCATATCCTTAACCTCACCAATTATAATCTTCTGTTCATATTCAGCTCTAAAGTAGGAATCTACACATTATTAATTGCCTCTAAATCTTATTCTCAAAATTACAGCTCTGCATCGCAAAGCCATCTGCCATGATTTGAAATCTATCCTACAGGCAAGAATAATTCCTGTACCTGCTGTTTGGTGAATTTCTTTTCCAAAGTATATTGAATCAATTTCTATGCTCCCTTTGCATTATAATCACATTTTTGACACTGTAAAAGAGCGTTTTCATTATCTTCTTTATGGATTATTATACCTATGAATTTGAACACAATCATGTGAAACCCAACACGGTAATACGAAAACATGCAAATATACATAAGTGCCTGGAGTATGCTGTAAATATCAACTTGCTTAAGGGAAACTCGGCAGACCGCATTGAACGACCGGAAGAAAATGATTACTCATCTTAGTATTATAATGCAGAAGAACTAGCAGAATTATTCAAAGCGGTACACGGAGACCCGATTGAAATCTGTGTAATTCTTGCCGCATTTTATGGCATGCGTCGAAGTGAGGCCTTAGGAATAAAATGGTCCCATATTGAATTTGTCAGTAAGACCATCTCTATAAACCATGTGGTCACGGATATCTATCTGGAGGGCCATTGTCAACATATTTCTACGGACAAGACAAAAACAAAGTCCAGTACCAGAAAACTTCCACTGGTTCCACCTTTTGAAGCTGCTCTTGTACAGCTCATGCAAAAACAGCAGCTACAGCGGGAACTGTGTGGTGATTCCTATTGCCTGGACTCTCTGGATTACATTAATAAGAAATGATTTGGGCGAACGTTTAAAACCAGGTTATATAAGCCAGCATTTTGCTCTTATATTGAAAAAATCTGGTCTGCGCAAGATTCGTTTTCACGACCTTCGGCACAGCTGCGCTACACTGCTCTATACCAATGGGGTAGACTTAAAATGCATACAGGAGTGGCTTGGTCATAGTACAATTGGCACTACAGCTAATCTATATACACATTTTGATTATAGCCAAAAAATAAACACTGCCAATGCCATTGTAGGTAATTTTCCTTCCGCCGCCATGACGGGTGGCTATGTACGGCAAAAGGCTCAAACAACTGATTGTCTAAGCCTTTAGTGAATACTGCCGGTGACCGGACTTGAACCGGTACGGGATTAACTCCCGAAGGATTTTAAGTCCTTTGCGTCTGCCTATTCCGCCACACCGGCAAATCTGTTAACAATCTCTCCTTTTCCTTCCGAATTTGAAGGGATATTTTGGAGGGATGCAAACACATTTGCAAAATATTAAATTATAAAATCCTTGGAATACAAGGTATTCTTTGCCAAAGTGGACGCCCAACGAATTGGATTTTAAGTCTCGGGCATCTGGCCTGTTCCGCCACTGTGGCATATATGGGACCTATAGGGCT
>DHOO01000031.1:889-32031 GCA_002409975.1 Firmicutes bacterium UBA5388 | reverse complement strand
TCCCAGCTGAGCTAAGATCCCACACAACGACCCAGAAGAGACTCGAACTCTCGACCTCCGCCGTGACAGGGCGGCGCTCTAACCAACTGAGCCACTGGGCCATATTTAATTATTAATCAAATACAATTATCAAGTACCTATTATTAAAAAGTGGACCTTCGGGGACTCGAACCCAGGACCGATCGGTTATGAGCCGATTGCTCTAACCAACTGAGCTAAAGGTCCACATGTATAATGTCCAATACATCCAAAAGACATAAGGACCAAAGCCGATGATCGGACTCGAACCGATAACCTGCTGATTACAAATCAGCTGCTCTGCCAATTGAGCCACATCGGCAAACTGCCTAAATTTCAGAGCAGCTGATTTGTAATCAGCACTCTGTCTGCGATTGACACAGTCAATCTTAAAGAATTGAGCCACATCGGCAAATTACTTACTCACATAACAACTGATTTATAAATCAGTAGCCCAGCTGCGACTGACAAAGTCAATCTTAAGTAATTGAGCCATATCGAGATCGAAGCCTCACGGCAATGGATGGAGAAGGATTCGAACCTTCGAAGGCGTCGCCAACAGATTTACAGTCTGCCCCCTTTGGCCACTCGGGAACCCCTCCATGAACCGCAAAATTGATTATACTATAGCTTTGTTCTGATGTCAATAAGTTTTAGTTTTTTTATCGAAATTATCACTTGAAATTAGTTTCTTCTCTCTTTTCCAGATATCGCTCAAGTTTTCTCTTGACTCTTTGCAAAGCATTGTCAATAGATTTTACATGCCGATGCAGATCTTTAGCAATCTCCTGATAGGAACGGCCATCTAAATAGGCCATTAATACTTTCCATTCCAAGTCGCTTAGAAACTCGCCCATCTTGTTCTCAATGTCCACAAACTCTTCTCTACTAATCACCAGTTCCTCTGGGTCTGTAACTTTGTTGCCAGAGATAACATCCATCAGCGTACGGTCTGATTCTTCGTCATAGATTGGTTTGTTTAATGAAACATAAGAGTTTAATGGGATGTGTTTCTGCCTGGTAGCTGTCTTAATCGCCGTAATAATCTGACGAGTAATACATAGTTCGGCAAAAGCGCGAAAAGAAGCCAGCTTATCGTGGCGAAAATCCCGAATAGCCTTATAAAGACCGATCATTCCTTCCTGGATAATATCTTCACGATCGGCCCCAATTAAAAAATAAGATCGGGCTTTAGCTCGCACAAAGTTTTTATACTTATTGATCAGATACTCCTGAGCTATAGAACTGCCTTGTCTGGCGGCCTCAACAATTGCTTCATCCATCATATTATCGTAAGCTTCATAGTTCTTTTGCGGATTGGCCCCCACATACATCGCCTCCAGACAAAAATAAAAAGATACATTACATATCTTAATTAATCAATATTATACAACAGGGTATAACAACCGTCAAGGCAAATAAGTTTTCTTGCCCATAGATAGCTGGTGAAATTACATAAATCTTCAACTATGTTTCCTGATATTATGTAAGGCGTTAATATTTATGAAACATCTTCTTCTCAGGGGATGAAATGGATCAGTAATCTTGACGCCGTCGTAAGATCTCATAGAGAAGGATTCCAGCTGCTACAGAGACATTAAGAGAAGCTACTTTGCCTTGCATCGGAATCCTAAGTAGCAAATCGCATTTTTCTTTAGCTAACCGAGAGAGCCCTTTCCCTTCCCCTCCAAGAACCAAGCAAAGAGGTAAAGTAAAATCAAAGGTTTCTTTCCAAAAAACCGACCCTTCCAGATCAGCGCCAATCACCCAACACCCTTTAGCCTTTAGCTCTTCAATTCCCCGTACTGTATTCTTTACTTTGGCCACCGGGAGGTAATTAGCCGCTCCGGCAGAAGCCCTTAGCACTGAAGCATTTAAGCTAGCAGAACGACGTTCTGGCACGAGTACCCCATGAGCTCCGCTAACCTCTGCCGTACGGATAATACTCCCTAGATTATGAGGATCTTCCACTCCATCTAAGAGCAAAAGCAGCGGCTTTTCATCCTTCGTTATTGCCCTGGAAAGCATTTCATCCAAGGTTGAATAAGGAAGAGCTTCGGCTAACGCCATGACGCCTTGATGTCGATCTGTAACTGAGCGGCGATCCATCTCTCTTTTCTCCCAATACTCTAAAGGAATTCCTTTACGCCGGACCAGTTCTTCAATGCCTTTCAAGTGTTCGCCACGGGCTCCCTTAGCGATAACTACCTTACTAAGCTTTCTTCCGGAGTTGAGCGCCTCAAGCACTGGGTTCCGTCCTTCTAAAAACTCTTCACTTTCCTTTTGCGCCATTATTCGTTATTCACCTCATCTTTGGAATAGGGATGTCCACAAGTAAGCGTTCCTTCTGAACATTCTCCTTTAACTAAACACTGCGGACCCGAATGACTGAAAATTATAGGAGCTACCTTATAAACCTGGCGCCTAATCTCCCAGGCTAATTCCTGGATCTCCCACTGCGCTCGTCGGCAGCAACGTAGTTGAAAAAAATTAAAAAGACTCCGGGCGTTCATTGTCATAATCAGCTGGGTTTCACAGGCATTAGGCAGTAAATATCTGGCATCTTCCTTAGGCGCTCCCAGAGCAACCAGAGTTCTATAACCTTCCCGAATTTTTCGGATTACCATCTCAAACTCTTCTTTCGCCCGAGGGTCATGAGCAATTGTCGGCGGGACCACTGCGTCAAAATTCACCTCATCAATATAACGCTGAGATCTTTGCGAATAGGAAGCAATCCTGTGTCTGACTAACTGATGACTTAAAGCCCTACTCACACCGGTAATAGCTAAAGTAAAGGAGACGTGTTCAAAGGGGGAAAAATGCCCATAAGTCCAAAGTTTGCCTAAAAAATCCGCCCGTTTCTCCGGATTTAACCCCTCCCATAAGTCTTCGGCCGTTAGAGAAGAATAACATAAGCGCGCCGCAGTCGCCACCACTCGTTCTGGTTCCGGGGTATAAGCTAATAAAGTTACTTTCATGAATGTTTCCTCCTTGACTATTAATCTCACATTTCGTAACTTCTACACAAAGATCAAGGATCAAACTAAATTTTATTTTCCATAAATGTAGATGCTAAACCAAAGTTCAGTAAAATTCCAGAGATAGAAAAGCGAGTCAGTCCTATTCCTCCTCTTTTCCATGCTCAGCTGCTTTTAAATTATGGTGTCTTTAGTAATTATGCAATTCCCTCAAATAAGAAAAACCAATCTCCATTAATTCTTTCATTCGTTCCTGTCTCTCAGTTAGATAAAGATAGCCTAAAAGGCTTTCCCAGGCTGTGCTATAACGATAAGTAATGACATTCGTATGGGTAGGAATATGACCACTTTTTTGATTTCTACCCTTTCTGATAATCTCATTTTCTTCTTCCGTTAGTTGGCTACCAATAAAGCGGACGATTTTAGCCTGGGCTTCAGCTCTAACATATTTAATAGCTTCCCGATGAAGTTCTCCTGTATTTCTAGTTGAATATTCCCTAATCAAACTTTCCCTGATATATAACTCATAAAGCGCATCACCAAGGTAGGCCCAGAGCGCTGGGGATAACTCATTGATCTTCTGCAATTACTAACTTCCTTTCCTATCTTAAAGAATTGCCTAATTCCCTCACCTCGAAAACGCCTCTCTCTCCTTAGCGCTAAAGATTTTCACCTCTCCATATTCTCCATCAAATCCAGGGTTAATCGTTAATAGCCCTTGACGTACCCGGCGAATCCCCTCAGTAATCAGCGCTCCTGCAGCCTTTTCAAGCTCGCAAAGGGGCATTTCTCTAATAATCTTCAATTCCGGACCAAGCTTTTCTAAAAGGCCATTATAAAGTTCTCTCACCTTTTTAGTATTTTCGCCTACCCCCTCCGCCTCAGCAATTATTCTTGTTAGAGGAACCAAACGCTCACAAGGACGCCAGGAAGGTGGTTTCCCCTCTTCTTCACGATCAGCAAGAGCCTCCAGGCGATGAAGCACCCCTACTGTTACCTTTCGTCCACAAACCGGACACTTCCCCCCTGCCTCCATCGTCTGAAAGGGATGCCACCGCAGTCCGCAAGCCCGATGACCATCCCAGTGGTATTTCCCTTCTTCCGGAAAAAACTCCACGGTTCCTAAGAACCCAGGAAAAGGTTTTTTTAAAGCTTCTCGTAGCGCGCCAAAAGAAGGAGCACAATCGAAGAGGTTAGCTTCTCGTCCTAATTTCTGCGGGGAATGGGCATCAGAGTTTGAGATGAAGGCATAATCGTCAAACATGGATAATCTGCGGTTCATGGGAGGATCCGATGACAACCCCGTCTCTAAGGCATGAATCTCATCAGTGAGATCTTCGTAACATTCTTGAAGAGTATTGAAATTAGAATTCATTCCAAATACAGAAAAATGGGGTGTCCAGATATGCGCTGGTATGAAGATGGTCTCCGGTGAAACTTCCAAAGTTATTTCTAACAGATCTCTACTATCTAAATTAAAGATGGGACGACCATTTGCCGCAATATTTCCGTTCTTTTCTAACCGGGCCGCAAGTTGATCTGCCGCTTCCAACCCTGGAAGAAGAATTAGATGGTGAACCTTACGGGTTCTTCCCTCTTTCTTATAGATCGTACAAACTTCGCCGGAGATCACAAACCGTACTTGGGAGGCTGCCGGTATCGCAGGAACCTGTTGAAGATAATACTCCTTTTTTAGCTTCCAGAGTCCATCTTCGGCCGCCTCCAACTTGTCACGAAGTTCCTCCCGCCAACCCGGGTGGGTTAAATCGCCAGTGCCAATTAAAGCTAATCCTTTTCTTCCCGCCCAATGGACCAGTTTCTCTGGGTTGCTATCTTTGCTGGTCGCCATTGAGTATCGAGAATGAAGATGTAGATCCGCCCAGAATTTCATTAATTCAACTCCATAAATAAATCGCTGTTTAATCTGTATTATGGTTTGCCCATAAAAAGCAAAATTCCATTCTCGTTCATTTTTTATCGACTTTCCAAAGCTCGATTGCGGTCGAAATACAGCTTCCCAATCAAGATGTCATCCTGACATGTGGTTGCTTGATACTTCCATGTATTAAAACCGTATTTCTCCTTAATCTCGCTAAAAAAATCTAATAATAAATTCAATTTCACTCCATTTATGCTTTGGTCTAATCGTATTATAACAGATTTCGACAGAATGAAGCGATTTTAATTATGCCGCATATATCTTTATATCTTTAATATTGCATAATATTGCAATTTCCTCAATCAAAAACAGCCCCCAGAATAGCAGGCTGTTTTTTTTCGTAATGAACTGTTAAAAGAAGAGGCTAATATCATCTATTATTTTCTCCGGACCTTCTTGCATGAGTGTCCATAACCTTTGTAGCTGCTCTTGTTCAGGAATAGCGTCTACGCCTAATTCAGTTTGGAGTTCATCAATACTATCTTGGTAAAGCTGGAATAAATTATTGTTGAGGTCAGAGATTAGGCTCCTAACTTTTAAGTAAAGAGCTTCATCTTCCTCAGGGGAAAGAACTGATAAGAGCAGAGGGAAGAATACCATCTCCTCCTCTCCAACATGAGCAGCTATTAATCGCGTATAAGCCCTGATGTTTGACACAACCTTTTTTGAGGCTGTCAAATCTCTTTCCCAAGTGGTAACCGCTTCCCATAAATCAGATAGATATCTACTAGCCTCCTGGTGATCACTTTCTATAGAATGAATAATCCCTTCCTGTTCAGGAAAACCCTTCTTTTTAAGAAACTCTAGAATCAAATTCTTTTCAATATGATGATGATAACGGTAAATAAAAAGGTCAGCAAATTTTGCTACCTTTTTAAAAAATGTAGGTGTTACTTTCTCTCCTTTTTCAATTCTGTCCGCTGCTGCATTTAGATACATGTGGAATATTTTTAGTCTGGTATGTTCTTCTTTAAGTAAATTTACCACTTTCATTGTAATTCCATCATCCTTTGTCTTTGCTTATACAATTCCCTCACTTAAAAAATGCTTTGCTTCTCCGTTCCCTTTATCAAAAGTCAGAAAATCCGCTAAATGCTATTTTCCCCGAAAAACCTATTTTCACTCTACAAATAATGCTTTTCTAGAATAATCTTCTCCTTCATAACTTTTGACCCTTTCACTGATTCGATACCAAGACGGACCCCATCACAAAGAGCAATAACCCCTTTCCATTGTAAGAAACACGACCTAAATGTGTCTCATTGATGAAGAAGCCAGGTGAATTGACAAACATATAGGCTTTTTCTAAGTCAGTTAATCAGTTAAATGGATGTCTAAGGAATTATCCAATGCCCTCAGGTCTTTAATAATTTAAAAAAGACCCCTGTTTAGGGGTATAATGAATAACCATTTTCTGTTTCCTCTCCATTTGAGATTGTTTTCTCAAAAGGGTCAGCTATAGGTTCTATGCTATGGTTTGTTATTGCTTTTTCTTTATAGACTTCTTCTTCCATGGGCTCTTCATTCGTTTCTTCCTGAAAAATAGGAAGGCTGGCCGGTTTTCCTAAATATTCCTGACAAAGTTTTTCGGCGACACTAAATAACCTCATTAACTTTTCTTGGCGGATGCCTTCAGGCACAGGATATTCTACGTTTTCAACCTTCTCTCCACTATTTACCGCCAGTTCTTTAAAAACCGAATTTTCTTTGGATAGATGTTCCGCTACTGTCTCCGCAAACTCTTCTCCCCATTTTGTAAATTCCCGCCCAGAATGAGGACGCCCCTTTCTCAAGAGTTTCATCGTCTCCTCTAAATTTAGCAAGTAACTTTTAAGTCGCTCATGCTCCCCAAGCATCTTATCTAATAAAGGGTGATTTATTTTACGAAAGACAGCAAAAGCGACTTCCTCTTCCCAACTCATATGTTCTTGTTCGAGAAAATCCCGCCAAAAACTAAGCAGGTTATCCAAATGCACAACATTAACCCCCTTAGCCATCTTTAGCCTCTTTATTAGTTCGTTTTGCACGCAGAGCATCTCATTTACGATTTGATGTTCCACAATTAACCGTTTAAAGTATCCCATTTTTCCCCCTCCTTTATCACTTGATTTCTTCCCCTTAGGAATTCCTATAGGTAATTAATCGATTTTATGATTAAAAACTAATTTTTAGCATTACGTCCTTTAGTAAATTCGAGAAGCAAAATTCGTTTCTAAAATAGCAAATAAAAAGAAGCAAGTGATCGCACTTACTCCTTTTCTTTTTTTTATTGTAAGTTATCTTCAAAACTCAATCCCGAAATACTCGCGGGCATTATTGAAGCAGATATCCTGAACTATAGCCCCTAGAAGTTTCAGGTCATTAGGAGCTTCTCCTTTCTCCACCCATTCACCTAAGAGATTACAGAGAATCCTCCGAAAATATTCATGTCTGGTATAAGAAAGAAAGCTTCTCGAGTCCGTCAACATTCCCACGAACCTACTGAGCAAGCCAATATTTGCTAAAGCGACCATCTGTCTGATCATACCGTCTTTTTGGTCATTAAACCACCATCCCGAACCCAGTTGCATTTTACCGGGAATACCTCCCCCCTGATAACACCCGGCAATAGTTGCCAACATCTCATTATCTCCAGGGTTCAGTGAATAAAGTATTGTCTTGGGGAGTTCATTAGTCTCGTCCAGTTTATCCAAAAATCCAACCAAAGCCTCCGCATAGACATAATCCCCCATAGCATCAAAACCGGTATCGGGACCTAAGAGTTTAAACATTCTGGTGCTGTTATTTCTAATTGAAGAAAGATGAAGCTGCATAATCCAACCTTTTCTCGCGTACTCTCTTCCTAAAAAGAGAAGAACCTGAGTCTTATATTCTTGAACCTCATCAGTAGTTAACTCCTTAGCAGCTAAAGCTTTTTGTAAGATTAATGTAACTTCCTCTTCCGTGCCTTCACGATAAGCAATTTGATCTAAACCATGATCGGAAATCCGGCATCCTACTTCATGGAAAAAACTAATTCTTTGTTTTAATGCTGCCTTCAGATCGGTAAAGGTCTCGATCTTTTTACCTACAACGGCGCCGAGTTTCCCAACCCATTCACTAAAGCCGGGTTTTTCCAGATTGACGCCCTTGTCAGGACGAAAAGCAGGAACTGCTTTCACCTCAAAGCTTTTTTCTTTAGCTAAGTCCAGATGATATTCGAGGGAATCAGTAGGGTCATCCGTGGTACAAAGCATTTTAACATTGGAACGTTCAATCAATCCCTGTGCTCTGAAATTTTCTTTCTGTAAAAGGTCATTACATTGTTCCCAGATCTCTTCTGCTGTCTCCGGAGAAAGAAGTTTGTCAATCCCAAAATATCTTTTTAGTTCAAGATGGGTCCAATGATAAAGTGGGTTGCCGATACATTTTGGCATCGTCTCCGCCCATTTTAGAAATTTCTCTTTCTCCTCAGCCTCGCCTGTTATATATTTTTCCTCTACTCCATTAGCTCTCATCGCCCGCCATTTGTAATGGTCACCACCTAGCCACACCTCTGTTATATTCCGGTATTTTTTGTTTTCCGCAATCTCTTTTGAACTTAAGTGACAGTGGTAATCAATAATTGGCATATTCTTGGCGTAATAGTGATAAAGCTGTTCCGCTGTGGCATTGGTTAATAAGAAATTTTCATCCATAAAAGTTTTCATCAGCTTAAGCCTCCGTAATTTTTTTACAGATACCCCTATTTGCTATGGCAACATCATATTTCCAGTTTGACAATTAGAAGAAGGACCACTTGCTATTTGGTACCTCCTCGGCTAATAGACCATATAATACATTAAACTTAGCTGCATGCAAATCCTTTATAAATATTTTAAGTTAACGTTGACGACTTAGTGTTTAATTTTAATCGAGGGGATTGTCGATTATCCGAAATCGATCAAGAAGAAATATGGTGGGTTTGATATGTGGTCAAATTTTAAATAATTGAATTAGGCAATTCTAGGATCTTGCATTCCTAGATAGAGAATGGAGATGACAAGATGGGATTAACGCGTAAATCTACTGGTATTTATACTTTTCTAGAAGAATTCCACACCGACTCCTCAGGTTACCAGGCAATCATCGCTTTAGCGGGCAACCCTAACACTGGAAAAAGCACTGTCTTTAATGGTTTAACCGGATTAAATCAGCACACTGGAAATTGGCCTGGCAAAACAGTTACTCTTGCTAAAGGTTTTTACCAACATAAAGGAAAGCAGATTGCTTTGGTAGATCTCCCGGGCACATATTCCCTTTTGGCCCAATCTGTTGAAGAACAGGTAGCCAGGGATTTTATCTGTTTTGGTGAACCAGATGCGGTTGTAGTCGTAACTGATGCCACTTGTTTGGAGCGTAACCTAAATCTTACTCTTCAGATCATGGAGATTACCTCCCAAGTAGTTATGTGTCTAAACTTGATGGATGAAGCTAAAAGGAAAAATATTCACATTGATCATGAAAAACTAGCAAAGCTTCTAGGTATCCCCATCGTTCCTACTGCCGCCCGGAGCAAAGAAGGACTGAGCGCTTTAAAAGACGCTATTGATCAGACAGTCTCTGGCGGAAAAAGACTACGACCGAAAACTGTCTGCTACGACCAAGAATTGGAAACAACATTAGCAGAATTAACATCAGATTTTAGCTCCACCTTTAGCAGTAGAATTAACAGTCGTTGGCTGGCTTTGCGGTTGTTGGATAGCGATTTTACAATGGTAAAACAGATCCTAAGATACATAAATAAAACGGGAAATAATCTACCATCAAGTTCTGAGGAGGGGTTAGATTTATGAATATAATGTCGACAGATAGACTAATCACAAAAATCCGTATGCTCCGCGAACGGATAGGTCCTAACCTTCGTGACCGAGTAGTCTCCAGTATTTATCAACATGCTGAAAAAATCTCCCGGAATGTAGTGCAGAAAAACGAGTTTAAGCAGGATTTAGATATCTGTATTGACAATATTGCTACTTCAAGAATCTTTGGTCTCCCCTTAATGCTGCTCTTGTTAAGTGGTATCTTATGGCTCACTATTACCGGGGCCAATTATCCCTCGCAGCTCCTGGCTAAGCTGTTTTTTGGCATTGAAGATCAGCTTACTGTCTTTTTTCGTTTTCTAAACGCTCCCGACTGGCTCCATGGATTATTAGTGCTTGGAATTTACCGCACTCTCGCCTGGGTTGTCTCAGTAATGCTTCCGCCAATGGCAATCTTTTTCCCACTGTTTACTTTCTGCGAAGATCTGGGCTATCTACCGAGAGTTGCTTTTAACCTTGATCACTTTTTTAAAAAGGCAGGCGCCCATGGAAAACAGGTCCTTACCATGTGTATGGGTTTTGGCTGCAATGCCGCAGGTGTAATTGCTTGTCGGATTATCGAATCTCCCCGTGAAAGATTAATCGCTATTCTCACTAATAATTTCGTTCCTTGCAATGGTCGTTTCCCCACCTTATTTGCGATGGCCGCTATTTTTATAGGAACACTAGTAAATAATTCCCATAACCTAACCGCTTCCCTGTTCGTAACCGGAGTGATTATTTTGGGAATTATGATTACCTTACTAGTTTCCTGGATTTTATCTAAAAGCCTCCTTAAAGGGATCCCTTCCTCGTTTACCCTAGAGCTCCCTCCCTATCGCCTACCAAAAATTGGTTCCCTACTGGTTCGTTCAGTGATTGACAGAACAATCTTCGTTCTAATTAGAGCAGTAATCGTCGCCATTCCGGCCGGTGCTTTCACCTGGATCTTTGCCAATATTCATGTAGGAGGAATAACCCTAATTGATCTTTTTGCTAGTTGGCTTCAAGATTTTGGTCGGTTAATTGGTTTGGATGGTTATATTATCGTGGCCTTTATTCTCGGCTTGCCCGCCAATGAAATCGTCTTACCCATTCTGATTATGAGTTATCTATCTCAGGGGGCAATGTTGGAATTGGACAGTATTACCGCTCTTCGCGATTTACTTTTAAGCAACGGTTGGACCTGGCTAACAGCATTAAATATGAGTCTGTTTTCTCTCCTTCATTTCCCATGCGCCACCACTCTCTTAACGATTCACAAGGAAACTCAGAGTACAAAATGGAGTTTACTAGCTGCATTAATCCCAACTGGAGTCGCCATTATCGTCTGTTTCCTGATTACCCAGGTGGCTCACTTTTTTAAACTAGTCTAAGTAGTTGCTCACGATGGCTTCCGCCTGCACACGTGAAGTGACGATTTTCTTATTTTGTCCTGTTCCTTCTTCCCGATAATTACATAAATTATATTAAAGAAAAATCCCATCGGAACTACTAACAAAGGAGGGGCTTTAATGAATAGATGTGGCGCCAATTTTCTCCCCTTTTTAGTCTTTTTTATTCTCATCCTTCTGTTGCTAAGCAGTACGAATTGCTGAAAGCGCCGGGCTTTGATTTAATTCAATTCATAATGCGAAAGGTAGCAAGCGCGAACGACTACTAATTAATAAAGTTAATCACTTATTATGATTAAATAAAGCTTTAATTAATTGAGGGAATTGCATAATTACCTTAAGCTTGTATTTAACCGATCTGGGAAATGCCTCCTTTGTTGATTCACCCGCCTTTGATTGACAATACTTTGTGGATCGAATAGTCACGAAATCAGATCTGTGGTTAAATCTTAAATAATTGAATTATGCAATTTCTTAAATTAGGCAATTCCCTCAGATAGCAAAAAGCCGGATTCTTCCGGCTTTGTTTTCCTTTATACGCTATGAATTAATCATTTTTTTCTGGTTTTTCTCTTCGTTCAGGGAGATAGGTAACTGAACGTTGTTGGCGTAAGGGTTGGGGAAAAAGATTCATCAATTTATAGATCGCAACTGGCAGCTCATTCCTTACGTTAAGCCCCATCGCCTTGATCTCCTCATAAGTAAGAGGATAATCGTGCGTCCAATAGCCCTCCGCTAATAAACCTCCAATCCGAGCCGCTTGCTCTTCCCCATAATTATCAACTAGTAGATTAAAGACGCCTTGCTTAACTTGCTGAATCGCTTTTTCCGCTACATCCGCTAGGATCATCGCCCGGTCGCTAATCTCACTTACGGGTTTATGTCTGACTAATTTGAGCAGAGAAGCAGCAGGAAGTCCTTCAATCTGAGGATCTACAGGTCCTAAAGCCGCATGTTCATCCATAACAATCTCATCAGCAGCTAAGGCGATCAAAGTTCCCCCTGACATCGCATAATGCGGGACGTAAACCGTGACCTTCCCCGGATGTTTTTTGATCGCCCGCGCAATCTGAAGAGCAGCTAACACCAGCCCTCCTGGCGTATGGAGAATAAGATCAAGAGGTACCTCCGGATCAGTTAAGTGGATCGCTCTGATCACCTCTTCTGAATCATTGATATCGATGTATCGATAAAAGGGAAAGCCAAAGAGACTCATGGTTTCCTGCCGATGAATCAGCATGATCACTCTCGAACCCTGCTCTTTTTCAATCTGACTAATCAGTTTGCGTCTGGCAGCCTCCAGCATTTTTTTCTTTGTTACCGGGAGCAGACTTGAAAGGATAATAAAAATCCAGAGCACTTCAAATAATCCCATCTTTTTCCTCCAAATATCCTTTTAAAATATTACCACGGTCGATATTCGTCTTCATACCAACACCGGTAACACCTGTTCCTAGCATTTAATAGGAAAAAGCGCACCGCAAAGAGGCCCGTAAGAAAACCTCCTACATGAGCCCACCAGGCAATCCCGCCCTCTTGTCCCGGTCCTAAAAAGGAGATCGCCCCTCCCCAAAGTTGCGTCAAGAACCAACCACCCAAATATAAAAAAGCAGGGATTCTTAGGAAATAGGGGATGAAAAAAATAGGGATCAACGTGATTACCCGAGCACCAGGATATAAGAGGAAATATGCTCCCATTACGCCGGCAATCGCTCCCGAAGCCCCAATCGCCGGAACCCTTCCAGCCGGGTTCGAAAGGACATGAACCACACCCGCGGTCACTCCTGTGCCTAGATAAAACAGAAGAAAACGGAAAGAACCAATTCGGTCTTCTATATTATCCCCAAAAAGCCACAATGCCCACATATTCCCGATTAGATGCGTCCAATTTCCATGCAGAAAAATGCTGGAAACGAAGGGAAGGAGCCGCCCGGTCTTAGTCAACGCTTCAGGAAGACTCGCAGGCGAAAAGACACGTAAAGGGATAAGACCAAAAAGATAAAAAGCCTTTCTCATTTGGTCCGGAGGAAGCGATTTTTGAAACATAAAAATCAACGAAGTAAAGACCATTAAGGAAATAGTCATAAACGGCGGATATCTACTGGGAATATCATCTTTAAGCGGAATCATCCCACCACCCTCTCTCTTGATTGGAGGAAATTATATAATTTCCTTAGATATTCATATAGTGTTTGACCCATAAATATTATGATAAAGCTTAGAATTTACTATTCACATCATCTATCTTTTCTATTATTCCTCAAGACCTGGTTTTACATGTTCATTTTTATTTTAGCTTTAGACAATGCTTCTCGTAACTATTGTTCTGACAGAGTATCTCAGCTACTTTTCAACCGCTGAATTTCTTCTGCCGATAACTCTCTACTCTCCCCCAGTGCTAATCCTGGGTCTAACGTGAGAGCGCCCATCGATTTTCTTTGTAAATAGACTACCTCTTTTCCCACCGCTTTAAGCATTCTTTTTACCTGATGAAACTTCCCTTCATAGATGGTGAGCTCCAATTCGGATATTTCTCCGGCTCGCAATAATCGAACTTTGGCCGGGAGAGTACGATAGCCATCCTCTAAAATAACCCCTTCTTCCAGAGTTTTAAGATCAGGAAGCGTTATTTCCCCCTCGACTCTGAGAAAATAAGTCTTGGCCACCCGAAAACGAGGCGCTAGCAGACGGTGGCTCAATGGTCCATCATTGGTAAATAATAACAACCCTTCAGTATCCTTATCCAGTCTCCCCACCGGCGCCAAATCGCGAACACGCCATTTTTCCGGAAGAAGATCCAGAACGGTCGGCGCATTACGATCCTTAGTCGCCGACAGATATCCTTTAGGTTTATTTAACATAATA
Source organism: Firmicutes bacterium UBA5388 (assembly GCA_002409975.1). GTDB lineage: Bacteria > Bacillota > UBA4882 > UBA10575 > UBA10575 > UBA5388. Next base: position 18,017 of record DHOO01000031.1, on the reverse strand, counting down.
TAGAAAAACTTCTTATATTCCACTGGCTGACCATCCACTGCCACCAACGCTTGCTCAGGAAACACCCCATGATCAGCTTTATTAATCACGACCCCGTTCACCGTTACCCGGTTGGAACGGATCAATGCTTTTACTTGTCGCCGAGTTCCTACCTGCATATTAGCAAGAAACCGATCCAACCTTTGTTTCTTCTCCATCATTACCTCCTATCGCATCCTCCAGGAAGGAGGATAATAATTTTTAATCAAATTTCCTATCCTTTTCGCCCAACCAAGAGGAAAACCATTGGTGGTAACCAAGAGCCAGCCATTCCCTGCAACGCTGTGTTCATTTGCTAACAGCGTATCTCCTTTTAAATATTTCAACACTTCGTAGCTATCCACTGGCAATTCCAATTGCCGCTGGACTTCCTGCCTCTCTAAGGCCAGCGCCAAGGGGTGAGAAGGAAGAAAGCGGTCATGGCATAATTCCCCTACAAACAACCCGGTTCTTACCGGCTCTATTTCCTGTAGAGCAACAGGAAGTCCCTCCGGTAAAAGAAATAAATCATTTTCTTTTAAAAACAATCTTCCGCTTGGCGGAGTGATTCCTACCTCTGAACAGAAATCCCAAAAAGAGAGAAGCTTTTCTTGCTTCGGCTCAATCGAGGCAAACTGGGGAAACTCTTTCCGCTCCCCCGAGCGCTCTTTTTGTAAAAGAGCGGCAAACTGTCCTTCTCCCCGAGAAAGATGGGGCCAAATCCGTGCAGTTTTATTTAAAAACGGATCTCCTACCCACTCTCCCCTGCCAGGGCTGATGCCTTCCCTCTTTATTTCCAGTAATTTAAAATCAGGATACTTTTCAAGAAAACCTTTAACTTGCAGTTCATTCTCTTCTGGAGAAAAGGTACAAGTAGAATAGACCAAACGTCCGCCTGGAGCCACCATGATCGCAGCGCAATTCAATAAATCGCTTTGCAGCGGAGTACAGACCGAAGGGTGGAAATTTCGGCGCCAAGCTATGGTCAAGCGGGACTCTCTCCGAAACATCCCTTCCCCCGAACAAGGAGCATCAACCAACACCCGGTCAAAATAGTTGGGGAATATTTCCTTCAAATTCTGGGGTTGATTATTGGTTACCACAATATTTTTAAGCCCAAAATTCTCTACATTCTTCAACAGCGCTTTCGTTCTTTTGGGACTAATATCATTCATCAACAACAGACCACGGTCATTCATTGCTGCTCCAAGCTGCGTAGATTTCCCCCCAGGCGCGGCGCAAAGATCTAAAACCCTCTCCCCGGCCTGGGGAAATAAAACTGCGGCTGGCAACATGGCGCTCGGATCCTGCAAATAATAAAGACCTGCATAGTAAAATGGATGTTTAGAAGCTTTAAACCCCCTGGGGATATAAAAACCTTCCTGACACCAAGGAACCGGCGTTAATTCATAGGGAAAGATACGGCAAAATTCTTCCACCGATACCTTGCTGGTATTAACGCGCAAACTATGAATCATAATCTTCCGTTTTAATTCCTTAATAAAGGCCTCATATTCTTCTTTCGCCATGAGTCCTTGCATTTTATCGACAAATTCTTCTGGTAATTTCATCCTTATAAATTCTCCTTAACTCTGCTTTTCCAGCCATACCCCGTTAGATGACGACCCTTTTATTTTCTCCACAAAACTCATCGTTCCTTCAATTTCTCTTTATTTTAAAACCTACTTCTCGTCGCTCGTCGCTACTATAAAGCGGATTATGCTTATTGATTCACCTGGCCTTGAGTTAGAAGACTTCGTGCTGTCGAAAGGTAGCCGGCGTGAACGACTCCTTGACACTTCTCTAGGAAAATGGTATTTTGGTATTAGAATATAAAACCAAATTGGTCGATTGGTCAGGAGGTTTACTCTGCCCTCTTTACAGTCATGGAGACAATTCTTTTTCCCGCTTTCCGTTCTTGTTAACTTAGTGATTTCTATTTTGTTACTGTTCGACTACAATACTATATTGGTCCTACATTCTACACCCGTCGCAATAGTCAAGCTAAATTTAGTTTTCAATAATCAATAAAGAGAATAAAAAAAAGACCCTTATATCATACCAAACCTCCTAACCGTACCATTTTTGCCAGAAGGGTGTCCTGGATCATGAAAAAAACAATCTTTCTAACAGGGGCTTCCGGCTCAATGGGAAGCGAAGCCTTTAAAGAGCTGCTGAAGAGACGTGAGCGTTTTAATATTGTACTACTATTACTTCCAGGCGCTAAAGAAAAAAGAGCCTTCCATAAATACAAAAACAATGAGGGCATCAAGATCATCTGGGGAGATATCACTAATTATGAAAATGTTTTACAAGGCGTCACTGGAGCGGATTATATTTTAAATACTGCTGCCATTATTCCCCCCCTAGCCGATCGTTACCCTGAGTTAGCCGCTAAAGTAAATTACGATGGGGTAAAAAACATTCTCCAAGCTATCCAGGCCCAACCTAATGGTTGCCAACAGATTAAATTTGTTAATGTGGCCTCCGTAGCCATGACTGGTGATCGCTTACCCCCCATTCATTTGGGTAGAGTTGGTGATCCCCTTAAACCTAATCTTTTCGACCACTATGCCCTTTCAAAAATTAGCGCTGAACGGGAAGTAATTGAATCAGGTTTAAAATACTGGGTCTCGCTTCGCATGACTTATATCGCCATTCCTAATGTTCTTTCTTTATTAAACCCCATTATGTTTCACCAACCACTCGCCACCTGTTGCGAACTTATTACTAAACGCGACGCTGGTTTTATGATTGTAAATACTTGTGAAGATCACATCCCTGAAACATTCTGGCGACGAGTCTATAATGCCAGCGGTGGACCGAACACCAGATTTATTTACCACGACTACCTTCAACAGGTGATGAAACTTCTCTGTCTAGGAGAGTTTAAGAAATTAATGGAGGATAAATGGTTTTGTCGGCGAAATTTCCATTGTCACTTCTTTGAGGATGCCCATCTTTTAAATAATTACCTTCACCACTGGAGAGATACTCTTCAAGATCATTATCAGCAAATCCTAGAGGAGTCCCCTTTGATTCTTAAATTGTACCGAAGCTCACCGCTTCGTTACCTTATTCAGCCTTGGGTTATTAAGAATTTGCTGATTAAGCCGAAAGCTTATGCGAAAGATGGGCCTATGGGTTGGATTCGAAATAAAGAGCGGGAACGCCTCTTAGCCTTTTTTGGTTCTGATCAGAACCAAACTTTCTCTCTGGTAAAGGAGGAAAAGAAAGTTGGTAAGCCTTTCCACCTTAATCATGGGTATAATGAAAATAAACCGGAAAAAGATCTAAATATTAATGATCTGCAAACTGCCGCTAAGTTTCGGGGTGGTTACTGTCGAGCTGTCAAGATGAAACCCGGAGATTTACGCACTAAACTTGAATGGCAATGCGCCTTTGGACATATTTTTAAAGCTAGCCCCTACCTTGTCCTTAAAACTGGGCATTGGTGTCCCGTTTGCGATCTTTCGCCTTGGAACCATTCTGAAATTGCCACAAAGAATCCTTTTTTCGCTCAAGTGTGGAACAGATACTAGCTAGAATCATACTTCATCCCAATAAGCGCTGCAGAAATACTGCCTATAAAAAGGAGAAGAAAATGTCAGAAGAATTTAATGATGTTAAAGCCCTAATTATTGATAAAGCTCAAACTGTCTTTGCCCGCTATGGTTTCCGAAAAACCACAATGGATGAGATTGCCCACGCCGCCCATAAAGGAAAAAGTACCCTCTACCATTATTTTCAGAGTAAAGAAGATATTTTTCGTGCGGTCATTGAAAAGGAAGTAAAAGAACTTAAAGAGGAGATCCGTCAGGCGATAGCTATGGAAGCAAGCCCTCGGGAAAAACTTCGCGCTTACATTCTTACGAGGATGCACGCTATGAAACGCCTTGCCAACTTATATGAAGCCTTTAAGGAAGAATATTTGGAGAACTATGGTTTTATTGAGAGAATAAGGGTTAGTTACGACGAATATGAACGAATCATGATTAGCGGTATTCTCAAAGAAGGTGTGAAGCGAGAAGAGTTTATGATCGAAGATATAGAGCTAATGTCTTATGTGATTGTCGTCGCTACTAAAGGCCTGGAGTACCCTTGGGCGATAGAACAAAATACAACTAAAATCGAGGAGAATATCGAAACTCTTTTACATGTATTTTTCTATGGACTATTAAAAAGGTAATATTCTGCCATACCGACTAATATGTTAATTTAGTCGAATGGTCTTGCTTCTCACCTCTCCGCCTTTTTACTTATATTTAAGGAATTGCCTAATTCAATTATTTATGATTCAGCGACAATATATTGTCGTTAAATACAAGCTAAGGTAATTATGCAATTCCCTCATATTATTTTTTTATTTACTAATAGAATCTAATACCCAATTAGTCCATCTGTCTAATTTGTCAAGCATCACCTTTTTTAACACAAGATTAAAATATTTTATGAAAGGAGTAACTAATTAATGAACAAAATCTCTAAGTTTGTGATCGCCCATCGGAAAACTGTTATTCTTCTAACCTTAATTACTACCATATTTCTTGGCTATTTTATCAAGGATTTGCAAGTAGACCCGGATATCTTAAATTACCTCCCTAAATCCGACCCAGTAGTAAAACTCTCTGAATATATCGGAGAGGAGTATGGTGGCAACCTATTAGCAATGGTCGCCATGGAGACCACGGATCTTTTCACTCCCTCCGCCCTAAAAGAGATGGACCTGCTCTCTAATAGTTTAGAACGAGTGGAAGGCGTCACCTCTGTCACCAGTCTAACTAATATCCTTGATATCAAGGGAGACGATGGTCTAATTGAAATCGGAACTTTAGTGGACCTTGAGAATTTGCCAGTAACTGTTCCTGAATTTCAAGAACTTAAAGAATACATATTAGGGAAAAACCTCTACCAGGGTAAATTGATCTCTGCTGACGCAACTACTGCTTTGCTTATTTGCCAATTGCAAGACCATGTTGATAAAGTAAAGATCTCTAAAGCCATAAAAAATGAGGTAGAAAAGTTAAAACTAGAGGCCAATATTTACTACGGCGGTCTCCCTTTTTATCTACTGGAGATCAGCGATACGATTATTAGAGACCTAAAAGCACTGATCCCCCTAGTCAGCATCTTTATCATCATCACGCTTTATCTGAGCTTTCATTCATTAATCGGGGTAGTGATCCCTTTACTTTCGGTCCTGATCAGCACAGTTTGGACCTTAGGAATTATGAGTCTAAGTGGCATCCCTTTAACCATTATTTCAAATGTTATTCCTGTTATTCTGATCGCCGTGGGTAGCGCTTATAGTATCCATGTGCTTAATAAGTTTTATGAAACGAAAGGGACCGGAGTAGAAAACGCAGAGTATGTTTTGCAAAGTATCGGACTCCCTGTCATCTTAGCCGCCGTTACTACCATGGCTGGTTTCATTTCGTTTATTTTTGGTTCTTACCTGACAATGATCCAACAATTTGGCGTATTTACTGCCTTAGGTGTCTTCTTTGCGCTAATTACTTCCACTACTTTGGTTCCAGTCTTACTTTCGCTCCTCAAGAAAAACCCAGTCCCCAAAAGTGAGAACCCGACTAGTGACTCTCCATTCAGCACTAAAATCAGTAACTGGATCTCCTTACGCAAAAACTTAATTATAGCGGCAAGTCTGCTCATTACCGTCATTAGTATCGCCGGTATTCCTCGGGTTCAGAGAAAAGTCGATATTCTTGACTATTTTAAACCCGACAGTAGCATCCGCCTGACTGAGGAGCGGATCATGAAAGAAAAATTCGGCGGTTCTATTCCCCTACAAATCTTAGTAAAAGGAGAAATAGAAGATCCGGCAGTATTAACTGAGATGAAGAAAGTCCAAGATTTTCTTAAATCGTTAGAGCATGTCTCTAATCCCTTCTCGATTGTTGATCTGATCATGGAGCTAAACGCAGCGATGGGTGAGGGACAACAAATACCCGACCTCACGGAAAAAGTATCTAACCTCTGGTTTTTTATTGAGGGAGAAGAAATCGTCAGTCAATTGGTAAATTCAGATAAATCGGAAGCCTTAATTCAAGCTACTATTGTTTACGCGCCCATGGATGAAATTACCGGGCTGGTCGATCAGATTGAGGACTTCATCTTAAAGCTAGATTCCCCGGTCTGCACCTTCGCCCAAACCGGAATGCATTCAATATATAAAAACCTGGACAACAGCTTACTTCAAAGCCAACTTCAAAGCCTCCTGCTCTCGCTTGGGCTTATTTTAGCAATGGTCGCCATCCTCCTCGGCTCGCTTGTCGGAGGGCTCATCGGTTTAATCCCCATTGTCTTTACTTTAATCATAATCTTCGGGTTCATGGGATATTCCGGCATCCCCTTGGATATCGCCACTGTATTGGTAGCTAGCACTTCGATCGGAATCGGTATTGACTACGCTATTCATTTTATCAATCGTTTCCGCCAAGAACTGCGCTCTGGGAAAAATAGTAGTGACGCGTTGCGACAAACGCTACAAACGACCGGAAAAGGAATTCTTATTAATGTCATCACGGTCACCGGTGGTTTTTTAGTATTTCTCCTGGCGGATCTTGTTCCTCTACAACGTTTTGGCGCCCTCATCGCGCTCACAATGGTTAGTTCAGGTAGCGCTTCAATCTTTATTCTTCCGGCAATCATCCTCACCCTTGAAAAACGAACCCGCATCTTCTCTGCGCCACGACTCTCCTCAACAATAAAAAAAGGAATAAACTAAAACTATAAATTTAATTTAAGGAGTGGAAAAATGATGAGAAAAACCTGCTGTATCCTCTTGCTGATCATCTGTCTTACTTTTCCTCTGTGCCCGGTATTAAAGAGTCAAGAACTTACCGCCAAAGAAATTCTGGAAAAAGTTAATTCCTTACTAAATGCTCCCCAAGATCAGAAACTTACCCTTAAACTGGTTCTGATTGATAAAAACGGGCAAGAAGAAACCCGGGAATTAATCATGATGCAAAAAGGCAAAGACTTGCGGATGGGTAAATTTCTTTCTCCCGCCAGCCAAAGAGGAATTGGTTTCCTTTCCTTACCCAATGATGTTTTCTATGTCTATATGCCCGCCTTTAAAAAAACCCAACGGATCGCTACCCGCCAAAAAAGTGGGAAGTTTGCTGGAACTGACTTTTCGTATCAGGATTTAGGAACTCAGCAATACGATGAAAAATGGTCATCGCGCTTAGTAAGAGCAGAAAATGAACAGTATGTGTTAGAACTTCAAGCGGCAAAAGGAAATGATACCGGTTATTCCCAATTAATACTCTGGGTGAGCACAGAAAATTTTTACCCGCTGAAAATTGAATTCTATGACCAACATAATAAACTTTGTAAGGTGCTTACCAACCATAAAATTCAGAAGATTGCCGGCTATTTAGTCGCTCAAGAAATGGAAATGGTTGATGTGATCAAAAACCACAAAACCAAGATGTTCTTGGAAGAGGTCGAGTTTGACACCGGTTTATCCGATGAGTCCTTTACTGAACGTTACTTAAGTAGATAGTCGCCGTTCTCAGTTGTACTGCTCACTTTTCGCACCCTTTACACAAAAGCCAAACTAGTATTAGTTTCCATGAACGAGATGTTAAATAGAAGCCCGGCTCAATAGAAGAAGACGAAATGTAAGTTAGAGAATTGAATTGGGCAACTTCTTAAAACGAAAGCTGGGAGTGCCTATAAAGCCTTGTTAAAAGTACTATCTAATTAGGAGGATAAAAATGAAAACGAAATTTAAAAAAACCCTTTATTCTCTTTCCTTCTTTCTTCTTAGTATTTGCTTATTTACTGTTCCCACCTTTGCTTCGGGGCTAAACTGGAATGGCCATTTCCAAACAGAAACCAGGGTTAATCTAGATAATTCTGCCCTGACCTGGCAAGAGACTAACTTAACATTACAACCGGAAGTAGTTACGAACAACACCCGTTTTTACGGCGAACTATGCTATCGCCGCTCCGGACTGTTGTCCCAAAATAACTCTCTGCTAGCTTCGACAAACTCAAACCCGATCGAGTTAAACGAGATCTACCTGGATCTTTATGCCTACCCCTGGCGCCGGATGGATCTCCGCATCGGAAAGCAACTCATCCCCTGGGGAACAGGTTACTTACTAAATCCTACCAGCAACCTTAACCCCGAAGACCTTAGAGACGTCTTTGACTTTGGCCGGTACCTAGGCTCTAATGCCCTTAAGGCTACCACCTATCTGGGGGAGGTTACCATCACCGGTGTTTTTATTCCGGTCTTCACCCCCGCCGCTTTACCTCATCAACAATTCCAGGCTTTATTTGCTCCTGAAATGCCATCCTTGCCTTTTACAGTAAACGAGCAAAAAATAGAGTCAATTTTGCCCGCAGAAAATTTACAGGAAAGCGCCGCCTGGGGTGTAAAACTGGAAAAACACCTCTTGGGTTGTGATTTTTCCGTTAGCTACGTGGATGGTCGTTATAGTCTCCCGGTTCCTAAGATCACTCTCACCCCCGTCGGGGAAAAAGTCGATCTCCTTTGCGAACTAATCCACCCGCGAAGAAAAATTATCGGTTTCGACCTCGCCGGCGCCTATGGCGGTCTTGGTTTCTGGAGTGAGCTGGCCTATTTCTTCCCAGAAGAAGTCAAAGTCACCTCCGATCTAACCGCCATCATCGGCCAACACATGGAGATCGTTACTTTAAAAGACACGCCCTACGCTAAATATCTAATCGGTATGGATTACAGCGCCGATCATCTTTATTTTAACGGTCAGTATCTTCATGGCTTCCCTCAGGAACAAGGAAAAGATAAGTTAGGTGATTATTTCTTAGGTCGTTTGGAATTCACCCTGAACGATGGTAAAATTAAAATCCCCTTCAATGCTTGTTTAGAAGTAAGGGACTTTAATAAATTTCAAGAAAGTTTTGCTTACCTGTTCTCACCGGAGGTCTGTTTTTATCCCGAGATGAACACCGAAATTACGCTCAGCTTACGACTAATCGACGGCAAGTCTGGAACGAATCTCGGGAAAATGAAGGATTGGGATGAAATCGGTCTAAAGATTAAATATAGCTTCTAATAGCCTCTTTTCCTCCCTCATTACAAGTCATGCCGCCCGCAAAACGGACGGCATGACTTTATATTGGCTTAGTAAAGTGTTCTTCGATGTTGTTTCCTAAAGCCGAATACTCCCGATAAAGTCTTTGATACTTAATAACATTCTCCTGATCCGGAGAGAATACCTGACTAAACCCGCTACCCATCTTTTCTTGAGCCAGGGCAATAGAAGGATAAACACCAGCTGCCACCGTACCAAAGATCGCTGCCCCCAGAGCACAAGTCTGTTCGGAAGCCGTCACTTTAATCGGCATATTAAGAACATCTGCAATTACTTGCATTACAAAGGGATTTTTCTGTGTAATCCCGCCCATCGCTATCACCTGATCGATCACAACACCTTCACTTGCCAAACGGTCAACAATCGCTTTTCCACCAAAAGCCGTTGCTTCTACTAGAGCACGGAAGATCTTCGGCGCATCCGTACTTAAGCTTAGTCCAATAATTGCCCCTTTCAAATTTTGATTGGCATCAGGTGTTCGGCGTCCATTCAACCAATCAAGAGCAATTAAGCCCGTTTCTTCAATCGCTGTTTTGGCCGCTTCCATCGTAAGCCTTCCCAGCAATTGCCGATCAAGAATTTGCTGCAATTTAGCTTTAGTTTTACAATCCAGGGACTCCGACCCAACAAGTACATTACTATATGGCCAGGAAAGTAAATCTTTGAACCAAGCATATACATCGCCAAATGCAGATTGTCCGGCTTCCAGGCCAATTAATCCAGGAAGAACCGAACCATTAACCTGCCCACAAATTCCTTTGATTAACTTCTTTCCAAGAATATCAGGGGATACCACCATAATATCACAAGTTGAAGTGCCTATTATTTTAGCTAGAGTTTTTTCCTTAATCCCGCCACCGACCGCACCAACATGGGCATCAATCCCTCCGACTGCCACCGGAATCCCAGGCTTTAAGCCCAAAAAACCTGCCCATTCTTTCGTCAAATTCCCGGCCTTAGTTGCGGAAGTATAAGTTTGCGTAGAAAAACGTGAGCGCAACCCCTTATACAAAGGATCAATCTTAAGCAGAAACTCTTCAGACGGTAAACCTCCCCAGTCACTATGCCACATTGCTTTATGGCCAGCCGCACATCTACTTCTTTTCATCGAAACCGGATCAGTGTTTCCGGTTAAAAGTGCCGGAAGCCAATCACAATGTTCTACCCAAGAAAAGGCATGCTCCCTGACCTTTTCGTCTTCACGGAGCAGATGTAAGATTTTTGCCCAAAACCATTCTGCCGAATAAATCCCTCCTGAGTACTGAGTATAATCCGTTCCCCCCCAGTTTCGGGCCGCATAGTTAATCTCATCTGCTTCCTTAACTGCCGTATGATCCTTCCATAATACAAACATCGCATTCGGATTATCCTCGAATTCATCTTGTAAAGCCAAGGGAATACCTGCTTCATCAACAGGGCAGACTGTAGAACCGGTAGTATCAATCCCAATGGCAATAATCTCTTCTCCCCGTTCAAAGGAAGATAATGCTTGTTTTATGGCTGATTGCATACTCTCGATATAATCCCGGGGATGCTGACGGAACTGGTTTTTAGCCGGATCAGAATAACGTCCATCCTTCCACCTTGGATACTCCGCAACACCAACCGCTTCTTCCTGTCCGGAATCTACATTCACAATCAGAGCACGTACCGAGTCAGAACCAAAATCAAGCCCAAGGGCAAAACGTTCTTTAGTCATAATCATATCCCTCTTATCTTTATGGAATTGCCTAATTTAATTATTCTAAATTTGACCATAAATAGAGCCTGAAGTTATTAGGCAATTCCCATCTTATTGAGATTGGAACACCTGATACAATTTAGAACTTAAGAACATTCTAAAGAATAATTACTTCACGCCTAAATGATGATAATTCTTCCGCTGCTTCCTTGCCAACTACAATACAGTCTTCAAAGCGGAAGCCCATTTTTTTGCTGGCTAAAAACATATCAGCATGGAAGGTCATGTTTTCTTCCAATACAAATTTAGAATTAGTCTCTACAAACGGATATTCACATTCCATTTGTCCACAACCATGAGCTGGCCCATAAAGAATAGTATCACCATACCCGCGTTCAGTGATGAAACCATGGACTTGCTTAGCAACATCAGAAGCCCGTACTCCACTACGCATTAGCTCAATGGTTAAGTTTTCTGCATCACAGCCCATTTGCATAAATTGTCTAATCTCATCTGCACATTCACCCAGGACAACCGGGCGGGCAACACTTGTGCTATAACCTTCAACTTTAGCCCCGATTTGTACATGAACAATCTCACCCTTTTGAATTTTCCGGTGAGTAGGACGGCTAATCGCCTGAATCGAATTGGGCCCACTACAACACCAAATTGGATATCCTATCGCTTCCGCTCCCGCATCCAACATTGCTGCGGTAGCAATCGCAACCACTTGGACCTCTGTCATTCCCGGTCTAATCTTGTCTAAGACTGCTTTAAACCCAAGCTCGGAAATACGGGCAGATTCTTTTAAACACTGGATCTCAGCCGGGCTTTTGATTAAAGTAACTTTGCGTACTAAATCATCAGCTTCCAGAATCTCTCCATCACCAAGCGCCGCTTTAAGATTGGCATAAATCGCCTGCGGGAACATATGAAAGCCGGCAATTCCTAATCTTTTCGTCGGAAATTCGCTAAAGACATCATGCCAAGTAGGAATCTTAGCTCCAGGATAATCCGGCTGTGATGATTCCCTAAAATCAGTTAGCCGAATGATATGGGGTATTCTCGAATGACTACTAGCATAAGTCAGGCTTTCAGGGCCAATCAGTAATGCAGGTTCTCCAGAGGCAGGGATTAGAACTGCTGTGGTCTCAAAGCTGGGCCAATAATCAGCAAAGTATCGTACATAAGCGGGCTCGCATTCAGTAGAAAAAGCCAGTACTGTATCTAAATTTGCTTCTCCCATTAGTTTTTGTACTTTTTTAATGCGTTCTTTAAATTCATCTGCTGGTATTTCGATTCTCATTACTATCATCTCCTGTTGTATTTTTTTGAACTTAAAATTGTGGTGAAAGTAGCCCACAAACTGTTATTAATACCTATTTTAAGGGGGAATCTTTTCAGGTTCCCCCCATCCTCACCATTGAGTCTAGCTATTCCTAGAAAACACCTAGCGTGAGCGACTACTTAGCTAATGATTCTTTAGTTACCAGGTCAAGCGGGAGTAAAATCTTCTCCGGTAGCTTTTTCCCCTCAAGATACTGCATAGCAGATTTTACACCTGTAATTCCTAACTTATAGGGAGAACCTTCAATCGTAGCTGCCATATTTCCATTTCTAACCGCATCTTTCGCTTCTGGGTCAGCATCGAATCCTACAACAATAATTTCATCTTCTCTACCCGCAGCTTTGATTGCACGGATCGCACCTAAAGCCATCTCATCATTCTGGGCAAAGATCGCATCGATTTTAGGATAAGCTTGTAATAGATTCTCTACAACATTCATTCCTTCGGTCCGGTTAAAGTTTGCAGTTTGTTTAGTCAACATTTTAATCTTTGGATTTTTAGCAATTACTTCTTCAAAGCCTTGTGCACGGTCTCTCTGTGCGGAACTGCCTATTACACCTTCAAGCATTATTACATTTCCTTTACCATTTAAACGTTCAATAACATATCTCGCCGCAGTTCTGCCTCCCTCAACATCATCAACACCGATGAAAGTAATAAGTTTGTCAGAATTAACGCTTCGATCAATCGAAATAACTGGAATATTTGCTTTATGGGCGGCTTCCACAGCCGGTACTAAAACATCAGAATCTACAGGAGCTAAAAGTAAAACATCTGGTTTCTGAATCAATAAGTCTTCAACTTGTGCCATCTGTTTTGCTGCACTATCCTCAGCATTAGTAACAATCAGTTTCACATCAGCCTTTTTTGCTTCTTCCCGTACTCCGTTTTCCATTTCCACGAAGAAAGGAATATTCAAGGTACAAAAGGCCATCGCAATTACTGGTTTCCGTTTCGCTTTTATAGCTGGAATATAAATAATACTACCAATTCCTAAAACCACTACTAACAAACATCCGACAAAAATTTTGAGATTCTTTCCACGCATCGTTTTCAACTTCTATTCCTCCTTCTAATTTGAGACCACTTTTTTGTTTCAGAAACCTTTCAATCAAATCTACTCGCTAATTTTTTGCTGTTTCTTGCGGGCATAATTATCCATCAATACCGCGCCGACAACGATCACCCCCTTAACAACTTGTTGATAATAGGATGATACATTTAATAAATTTAAACCATTGTTAATCACCCCAATAATTAATGCACCAATCAAGGTCCCAGTAACAGCACCTTCACCACCAAACATACTGGTGCCACCAATGACCACCGCAGTAATTGCGTCAAGTTCAAAGCCTACACCAGCTGTAGGGTCTGCCGAACCTAATCTAGAAGTTAAAACTATTCCTGTAAGGCCGGATAAAAAACCCATGATCGTATATACTTGAACTAACCGCTTTTCTTTGTTAATACCAGAATAAACCGAAGCTTCCGGATTCCCACCTACCGCGTAAACCTCACGCCCAAAAATCGTGTATTTTAAAACAAAATGGCTTACTAATAAAACCAGGGTCAAAATTATAACCGGAATTGGTATGCTCCCAAGATAACCAGCACCAATAAAATTAAATGCTTTACTCAGATCGTAAATCGGCCTGCCACCGGTATAAATCAGCGTAAGGCCCCGAGCGGCAGTTAACATTCCTAAAGTAACGATAAAGGGCGGAAGACCTCCTTTGGTAATGATCAGGCCATTAATACAACCTAAAAATGCCCCTAATAGCAGGCCAACAATAACCGCTAAAAAAGCCCCTTGTCCATGTGCCTGTAAACCCGCGACAATAGCACCAGTTAAGGCCACTTGTGACCCCACGGAAAGATCAATCCCACCGGTTAGAATCACTAGCGTCATCCCAATAGCCAAGATCCCATTAATCGAAATTTGTCTAACAACATTAATTAAATTAGGTATTGAAAGAAATACAGGTGATAAAAAGGAAAGTACTAAACATAGAAGTAAGAAAATTATTAGAATGCCGTATTTCTGGAAAAAAGTCTTTTTCATCACTCTACCTCCTGAACTAAAACTATAGTGCATATTCTAGTATTTTCTCTTGAGTAGCCTCACTACGCTGAAATTCCTTGACTATTTTACCTTTAGACATTACCAGGATTCGATCACTCATCCCCATAATCTCCGGTAATTCTGAAGAAATCATCAGAACCGAACCGCCTTTTTTAACAAAATTGCCAATTAGCCGATGTATTTCTGCTTTAGCCCCCACATCTACACCCCTAGTTGGTTCATCCAAAATTAACAGCTGAGGATCGGCTAAAAATTCTTTAGCAAAAACCACTTTTTGCTGATTACCACCACTCAAATTTCCTACCAACTGTTCAACAGATGGTGTCTTGATTTTTAATTGAGCAACCGCGTCTTGCACTGTCGCACTCTCTTTATGGCCATCAATAAAACCAAATGTTTTCCGGAACATAGAAAGGATCGAAAGAGAAATATTCTTTTGCACCGACATTTTTAAAACCAATCCCTGATTCTTTCGATCTTCCGGAACCAAACAAATCCCTTGTTTAATCGCATCCAAAGGTTTTTTAATCGTCAGTTGCTTTTCATTCATATAAATCTCGCCATTGGTAGGTAAAGTTACCCCAAAAAGGCAACGGGCCAATTCAGTCCGTCCCGCACCTACTAAGCCTGATATTCCTAAAATCTCTCCTCTTCTAATTGAAAAGGAAACATTTTCAATCTCCTTATTCCTACTTAAATTATTTACTTTAAAGACTGGTTCACCCAGTTCCACTTGGACTTTAGGAAAAAGAGAAGTTAATTCTCTTCCCACCATCAGTTCAACTAATTCTTGATAGGAACAATCGGCAATTTCTTTAGTTTTAATATAACAACCATCTCTAAAGACTGTAATCCGATCAGCAATTTGAAATAACTCTTCTAATTTATGTGTAACATAAATAAACGTAATTCCATTCGCCTTCAAGGCCGTAATGATCTTAAACAGTCTTTCAGCTTCACCCTGAGAAAGGGAGGAAGTTGGTTCATCCATGATCACTAATTTTGCCCCTTGCGAAAGTGCTCTAGCGATCTCTACCAACTGTTTTTCTGCCACCCCTAAACTTTCAACAGTTGTTGTTGGATCAATCTCAATTCCTAACTTGTTAAATAATTTTTCGGTCTCCTTTTTCAGAAGATGCCAATCAACGATCCCCGACTTTTTACGAGGTAATCTTCCAATAAAAATATTTTCACTGACTGAAAGTGCCGGAAAAAGATTTAATTCCTGATGTACAGTAGCAATCCCCAATTGCTGTGCATGGCGTGGAGACTGAATTATTACCTTAGAACCATTAAAGCAGATTGTTCCGGTATCCATCTTATGGATGCCACTTAAAATTTTAATAAGAGTAGATTTCCCTGCACCGTTTTCTCCAATTAAAGCATGAACTTCTCCAGACTTAACTCTAAACTCAACATTATTTAAAGCTTTTACACCAGAAAAGCGTTTTGATACGCCTTCCATCTCTAACAAATAATCGCTAGCCAAATACCTCACTTCCCTTCTTATCTGAGGGAATTGCATAATTACTTTAAGTTTGTATTTGACACAATATATAGTGTTTAACTCATATTAGGCTATCAATATAGTGTGTTCATAGCTTAAATTGTTGAATTATGCAATTCCGTAATCTAGACACTATCGGCACTGAATATCCTTTATCGAGATATTTCTAGCAAGCCCCCTCCCGTTATGGACCCATTTGAATAGTCCTCTACAATAAACCTAATTAGCCAGCGTTGCACTACCTTTGTCGATCAGTTTTAACGAATAAAAAACTTTATCTTTTTTCGGCTTTTTGCCTTTAATTAAACCCAAAAGTATTTGTGCCGCTTTAACACCCATCTTATACGCGGGAATTTCCATTGACGTTATTTTAGGTTCCAAAACCCCCGGCATATTGATATTGTCAAAACCGACAATTGATACATCTTGAGGAATTTTTAAGCCAAATTCTTTTACCGCTTGATATGCTCCAAAAGCCATCAAATCATTAGAAGCAAATAGAGCTGAAAATCTCGGCCCTTCTTCTAATAAATATTTGGTTTGCTCATAACCACTAGTAGTTTTATAATCGCCGTGTCTGATCAGGGCGTTATTTATTGGTAAATCGGACTCAACCATTCCTTTCTTATATCCCTCCAAACGAAAACGGGCATTACTAGTAACTAATGGACCTGATAAAAAAGCAATATCTTTATGGCCAAGAGTAATCAAATATTTAGTTATTTCATAGGCGCCCTGTACATTATTAGCAAAAACTCCCGGGACCTCAGATAATTTATCTGAATAACGTTCGACAAACACAAAAGGATATTGGTCTTTAATCATTTTTGTAAAGATCTCATTATATTCTTCATCATTCTGAGTAGAAACTACCATCCCATCAACAAATCGTTCTCTAAGTAGCCGTATATATTCTTCTTCCTTTTGACTGTCCATATCCGTATTACAAAGAAAAAGATGGTACCCATTAGCGATACAAGTATCCTCAACTCCTCTGGCTAAATCAGCAAAAAAAGGGTTACAGATATCGGGAACAATGATCGCTATGGTATCGGTTTTTCTCGTTACCATACTGCGGGCTAAAAAATTAGGTTGATAATTCAACTCTTCCATCACCTTAATAATCCGCTCTTTGGTTTCTTCACTTACATTTCCCGTTTTGTTATTAATAACCCGTGATACTGTCGTTGTTGACACTTTGCAAATCCTGGCAATATCTTTGATTGTTATCATTATAAACATACCTCATTCTTCAGGTTAACCGTTTTCGGTAACCGCTTACGGTAATCGTTTAACTAGAAATTCGATATATTTGTTACAACTCCTTTTTTAAATTTAAAAATATTTATTCCATTATTTCCCTCAACATTTTCCATAAACT
>DHOO01000031.1:0-727 GCA_002409975.1 Firmicutes bacterium UBA5388 | reverse complement strand
ACTGAGGTAATTGTATAATTACTTCAGTTTATGGAAATTAACTTAAGTAAATTTGTGAAGGGAAACCATAATACGCCTTGAAGCAGGAAAATATACAATCCTTCATTCATATTAGCAATTCGGCAGTTAATACCCCAATTGAAGATATTCTTATTTTTGATTATCTAATAGGATAAGTATTAATCCTAGTTTAGAGTAAGTCACATCTTCTAGAAAGTAATTAGTGTAGAATGAATATGTTCACAGATCTCTGTCTTTGCTAGGCACAGCAAAAAAGCCTCGAAACATAAAATTTCGAGACTTAAATATTTATAATGGTGGACCTGGAGGGATTCGAACCCTTGACCTCTGCGATGCGAACGCAGCGCTCTCCCAGCTGAGCTACAGGCCCGTATGATTTAAACGAGAAAAAAGGCCCCTTAAGGGCTAACCACGAAAAAGACATTTACCCCCAAAATGATCATCCCACTTTTGACATCTACGCATAGTATTTAAGGTCCGGGGAGGTTCGTTTTTCGAAACACAAGAATCACTTGATTCATTATAATTACTACATTCCTTGCAAACTTTAAGGACCTCTTCTTTAGATAGTTGGAAGACCATTCAATCTTCACCACCTATCGAGGTCTTATTTACTTGTTTGCGATTTCTTTTTTGTATTATATCACATTTAAAAAAGATTTCAACCCTTGGTTCAACCTAACAGAGCTGACGCATGAAATTATTT
>DHOO01000083.1 GCA_002409975.1 Firmicutes bacterium UBA5388 | reverse complement strand
ATCCTAAGTCTTATTGGGTACAGGTTGGCTGATTATACGATGCTAGAGGTACATCATGAACATTCCCGAAAATTAACATATTTGTCATATACATTGGCAATTTCAGGGATTACAAATAAAGTCTTTTGCATATCTGGTAATAAGTAGTGTAAACTTGGAACAAAGGGGGTGCGAGTATGCAATTTACAAAAGAAGAAGGCCGTCAAATTGCTTCAGACTGGTTTAATTTTCATCAGGGGCAAATGGACCTATCCGGCATGACAGATGAGGAAATAAAGGCACTAGGGCAGGAAATAGATAGGAAATATAAAGAGATTTCAGAGCAAGGCAAGAGGGAGCAGGAGGAGAGGGAGGCTAGAATGAAAACTGAGATTAGATGCCCAAAGTGCGGGTCCAATCAGTTAGCGGCGGGCAGTAAAGGCTTCGGATTAGGCAAGGCGGCAGCGGGAGGGCTGTTATTAGGACCTGTAGGCTTGTTAAGCGGCTTTATCGGTAGCGGGCAGGTTACGCTAAGCTGTTTGAGATGCGGGAATAGATGGAAGGCCGGAATGTAGGCAGTAAAAATGGGCAGTAAAAAGCCGGGGTAGTTTAGCCCCGGCTATTGTTTTCTGATTGCTTTAAAGGTTCTCTGGATTTATCTCAAAATATCTATGAGACGCCTTTAAGAAGGCCAGTATATTTCCATTGTTGCTTTTCGGCAAGTTCTCGAAGTGATTCACAACTTCTTCTTGCCACGTTTCAAGTTCTATGTCGTATGTATCTTTAATTTCTGCTATGCAATGGTTGATATATTTTTCCTGTTCATCTGTAACCCTCACGTGTTTTTTACCTAAAAAGTGCTCATGGGTTTTAAGGTAAAAGTCCAAAAAAACATTTTCGCCTGTCAAGGCGTGCAAGCGTTTCTCTGAAACGTAAAATGTTTCTTTAGTATTATCATTATTAGTTGAGTATATATTAGTAGTGTCGGATTCACCAACGTTGGAAAAACCAACATCGGAAAATCCGCTCTGGTTAGGAACCTCATAAACTAGGTAATTGTAGCCCTTTAGTTGTCCCTTTTCGTTGCGGATTCGCTCTCTGTAGATATAACCAGCGTTAATTAATTCTTGCATCCCTTTTTTTAGGCTATCTCGCCCATCTTTAGCGTGTTTTACTAACTCGCTTTCGTAAATTTGCCAATCATCTGGCAGGGATAGCAAATAGGCTAAAATGCCTTTAGCCTTCCATGACAATTTTGGATTTTCTAATCCGTGTTTGTTCATCATAACATACGGATTTTCTTTGTTCTTTTTCACTCTTATAATCACAATAAAAACACCCCCGTTTAAGGTTTATTTTTTCCCCGTTTGTATTAATTTTTTTAAAGGGTAGAGGACCGGCAAACGGAACCAGTTTTCGGTTGGGTTAATTACTCCACAACCTATCTACCCTTAAATTATATCATATATCAATAGTAAATAAAAGTAAACGGACCTATTCTTGTGATGCTACCATGCCCACTAAAATCACCGGCACGAGTGCCAGCAACATCTTAGGGCAGAATAGTAGTCCACCGACGAAAAAACCAGCTAGTAACGGCATTAATCTTTCCCCCTTTCTAATTAATTTTATAGCCAGCTATCCCAATGCTTCAATTTCAGCGGCCAGGCTATCATCTACCACATGGGTATAAAGCATAGTAGTAGACACATCGGCATGACCTAGTTGCTGCTGTACCTTGCGAATATTGATTTTATTCTCTAAAAGATTTGTCGCATAAGAGTGCCTTAAAACGTGCGGTGTAACCGCTTTAATGGTGTGATTGTCGTTTAAGTAAACCCCGGACCGTTCAGACAGTCGTTTTAAAACCTGCCGCATATAAACAGGGCTAACAGGCTCACCATATTGGGGCTTGCGGATGGAGCAAAAGAAATACTTGCTTTGTGGTCGAATTTCGTCCCATTTCCTCAGCCACTTTAAAAGCTCAGGACCAAAATAAACCAGCCTATCTTTACGGTTTTTGCCCTGCTGTACAAATATTTGCTTTTTCTCCCAGATAATATCCTCCGGTGCAACATTGCAAATCTCGCTGATTCTTAGCCCTGCCCTGTAGGCACATTCCAGCATGACACGGTTCCTTAAACCTGTAGGGCACTTAATGTTAATCGTCGCAAATAATGCCTCCACCTGCCTCTGTGTCAGCACCTTTGGCAGTTTCTGGGGCTTCCTAGTTTTCTTTTCGGCCTGAACTGGCATCAGAACGACCTCCCTTCTGTTGAGGGCTCAAACTTGCGACAGGCACAGTCCGGATTACAATCTCTGCAAAATCGATAAAGTTTCTCTTCGGCAAGTTCTATGTCTCCTGTGTAGCTTAAAGCTACTTTAGCGGGATTAGTCCTGCAAAAATGGTTGTACCACATATTGCCTCTAACCGAATCAGGCTCTTTGTTGTAAAAATACTTACAATTGCGGCAGAAAACCTTATTTGAATTCAAGGCTATCCCTTTCAGCTTTGGCAAGTGTTTGCCCCCTTCCGCTTTACTGAGGGCATCGTTAACAACGGTTTTAAAAATTCCGTTTTCGTCAAGGTTAATAGCTCCAAGATAATCCTGCACGACTTTCAACGCCTCGTACATATCGGGTGCGGCTTCATAAATCGGCAGGGCGGCAAATTCTAAATATTCGTCACATTTAATATTGCAGGTAAAATCATCATCTTCATTTTTTTGGCCGTTATGCGTACACATTTGACATATATTCATCATTATTCCTCCTTCCCTTCGGCTTTCCCGAGTGCTTGTTTTAAATTTTCCACGGCAACATTGACTTTACTTGTAGCTTCTACCGTAGACAGTGCGCCTAGCGCGCTTAAGCAAGCCTCGTACATATTCGGCGCAGCTTGAATAAGGTTTTTGTTGCCTTCAAATTCCTTTTTGCTATACTTTACGGGATAGCAAATTATCTTGCCTTTTCCCGGCGTTCCCGAAACAATGGCAGCTTCCTCCTCGTCCCACGTCCACAGTCCTTTGGTATAATCCATTATTCCTCGCCTCCCTCTAATATTTCAATCCTGCACTCTAAGTCTTCGACAATAAGTCGCAGTGTTCCGATTTCCTGTTTTAAGCTCAAAATTAGGGCTTTCAGTTCGTCCATGCTAGCCCTCCCTCACGTAAATTCTGAGTTCCCGGTCCCGGTGAATCTGCGCGCACTCTGAGCAGACGATTGTATTGTCTATCGGCGCAAAGTACACCAGCTCCGGGGCGATAAAGTACTTGCCGCAATTCTG
>DHOO01000088.1:54072-57261 GCA_002409975.1 Firmicutes bacterium UBA5388 | reverse complement strand
GAATTCTGCCTGATGCGGAAGCGAGGCTTGGCGAAGAGCCCGGTGCGGTAGTTCCGCACGCCGGGATCTGTGAGGGGGTCGTTGAGTAATCAACGGTCCTACCTTAACTCGGCAATGCGTTAGTATAAAAGGGGTTGAAAGAATGAGAAAGAAAGTAATATTTCTTGGTCTATTTCTATTGGTAATTTCCAGTATACTGTTAATTTACTCTAGCTTAAACAAAGATGTTTTATTTGACGGTTTATATCAATCAAAAGGAGAGAATAGTTCATATTATTTAAGGTTTTACCAAGACGGTACCGTTCTAATAGTTTCATCCACAGGGACACCGGAGCAATTGGCAAAATGGTTTTATAAAGATAACAGAAGGTCAAGAGGGTTTTATTCAATTCGGGGTCCGAAAATAAAGTTTTCAGATGAAGGATATCAAGGCACTGTGGACTATGAAGGATTAATTAAAAAGGATGTTCTTGAAATTGATATTTATAGCCATATTAATGGTTGGAAAGGGAAAAAGGAATTTAAATTTATCCCCATAGATCTAGTCGAAGATAATACAGATTATGATTACTTTCCTGAAACAGATGTAAGTTTTTCAGAAGAAATAAAAGCAACGCCTTTAGTGGATAACGATTTTGTAGTTCATGGTATTTCCTTGGGAATGAAGGAAACTGAGGTCATAAAAATTCTAAAGGAGCCTTTACAGGTAGTAACTCGAACCGAATATGATTATATGGCGGCACTAGATGTTTCTGTCAAGGATCAAGTTTAAACTTTACAATGAGATATAAGTATATCCAAATCCATAATTCTCTTATGTAGATTATATAACAGACCATTCAAAGTGTAAATAGCTTGATAAATAGATAAGAAAGCCACCGCGAAGCGGTTTAGTTCAACAGGGCATTCCCGGCTCCGCGCCGGTTGGTTAAGAAGAAAGCTGACGGCGCTCCGACCCATATTCACGCGGCTAAGCCCGTCAGGACGGCTTGCCCAAACCCAAGTGACGTCGCACTAAGGTTTGGACTACACCTCTAAGCCGCGTGAACATCGCGAATACCTGATCGTTCTCCGCAATACCAGCCAGGACGGCCCATCCGTGGGCACGGCCATGAAACCGAGGAGGTAATGGTATGGAAGAAATAAATTTTGAAAGGCTCCAAAAGCAAATTATTGAATTTTTGAATGGAAATAAACATATGGTTTTAGCAACATGCTCAGATAGCCACGTTACAGCAAGAACTATAAGTGTAATAAATAATGGATTAAAGATACTTTTCCAGACTGATAGAGATTTTGTTAAGTACCAACAGATAAAACAAAATCCCAATGTTGCACTCTCTTATGGAAACATTCAAATTGAAGGAAAAGCTCAAATTACTTGTCATCCTTTAGAGAACAGTTTTTTTAAAGAGAATTACCAAAGGTATCACGAGGATTCATTTCGAAATTACTCACACTTAAAAGATGAAGCTATTATTGAAGTTGAGCCAACGCTTATAACATTTTGGAAGTATGATACTGATAACAAACCATTTAGAGAATACTTGATGTTAGAACAAAAGAAAGCTTACCGAGAGTATTATAAAAAGACAATTTGAGTATCTGTTCTATAAAATTGAGCCGACCAGCCAATCATCCCTGGCATTGCTGAGTTTTTCATGAATGCATACCTAAAGTAAGAGCTAAAGCGTTTTAAGAAAGGTCGTTTAGGATGAATAAACAAGCGATCATCGTAAGTGTTGCATATTGCGGTTTGGTTTGTAAGTTGTGTCATTTAGCTAATGAATGTGACGGCTGCAAAGTACCAGGGAGTAAATGCTCAGCCAATTCCGAGAAAGAAAAGGGCTGTTATCATAGAAATTGTTGTTTAGACAAGGGGATTAGCGGTTGTTTGGAATGTGAAGATTTTCCCTGTGCTAATCAAATGTTTATTGGAAGAACAAACGGGGAGATAAAAGGCTTTTGTAGATGTATGAAAGAAGATGGTGTTGAAAAGTTTATTGATTATTTTTTGAAGAATCAGGAACGAGGAATTCCTTATGGTCTTAAAGGCTATGGACATATGACTGAGGAAGAAGTGGTAAAAACATTAAAACAAGCCAAATAAGAAAGGTCTTTGAAAGTAACGGCAGGAATGTCACCAACCAACCATCCATGGTTCAGTTGGCGCGAAACTTATTGAAGAGGAACTTAAATCAATAGCTAAATTTCAACATGTAGTATTAGAGATTGAAAGAATATTTCTTGGACAAGCTGAACTCAAAATGTGTCTTGGATGTAGGACATGCTTTGACAGAGGAGAAGAGTTTTGTCCGTTAAAGGATGAATTGTTGTCTATAAGAGAAAAGCTTAATGAAGCTGATGGGATTGTACTTGCAAGTCCAGTTTATGTAGAAGATGTTAATGGTATTATGAAAAACTGGATTGATCGGATGGCATTTAACTGTCATAGACCAGCATTTGCAGATAAAACAGCAGTTGTTGTATCAACATCAGGAATTGGCGCATCAAACCATGCACTAAAGACAATGAAGACTGCTCTAATGACATGGGGATTTTATGTTAACAATCAGCAAAAATTCAGCACGGGAGCTTTAATGAAAAGAGAGCAAATATACGGCCGATATAATCATAAAATCAAAACCATAGCTATAAATCTTTTTAATGCTATAAAAAATAAAAAGGTTTTAAAGCCTTCATTTTATTCTCTTGTTATGTTCAAAGTACAGCAAAATTATTGGCAAAAAAAATCTAATGAGCGATATACAATTGACTACATATATTGGAATGAAAAAGGTTGGCTTTCACCTGAATGTACATATTATTCTATTATTAAAACAAATTGGCTTAAGGTAAAAATGGCACGATTATTTGGAGAAATAATAGCTACATTTTTTATCTAGTTAAGAGTAATATTTTTAATAGAATATTGTCACATCCGTGTGGCTCTTGCTTTAGCGAGGTATGGTACATTACAGAACAATATAGGAGTGTTTACGAGCTTGAGCCCCAAAAAAGAAAACTCTGAGAAGAAAACTCAGAGTCGGTGTAAAAAGTCTAACTGGCTCAAGGTTGTAAACACGCTGTTGAACGAAACCACTCGTGGAGTCATAGTCCCTTATGGAATTTCAATCTTTTTTATCTTATAAAACAGCAGAGATTATAAATCCTACAGGACAGTTGGTC
>DHOO01000088.1:43007-53810 GCA_002409975.1 Firmicutes bacterium UBA5388 | reverse complement strand
CCCGCCTATGATTTACATTACTTTGTAATACTGTCGGTAGGCGGCATGAACAACTTGCTTGTCGACTCACTTGGTTTAGATTTTCATCATTTCATGTGCGCGGGCGGTAGCCAGCGTGAGCGACTACCTCGATATCTGAAATACACGGGTTTGGGAGAGATTATGATTGAAAATTCTTATTTATGGAGCGGGAGTTATTGGGTCTTTATATGCTGCGAAGATTGCTAGCAGAAAAAAGTTTGATGTGACCGTTCTTGCACGGGGCAAACGTCTTAAAGAGCTCAATGAGAAAGGGCTGCTCCTTAAGAGTATGAAAAGTAGTAACATTGAAACAGCGAATATCAACATAATATCGGAATTATCACCAGATGATATTTATGATTTTATCTTCGTTACTTTAAGAAAAGACCAGGTAGAAAGCATTTTACCAATACTAAGAAATAATAAAACAAAGAATATCTTGTTTATGGTAAACAATCCCTCTGGACCTTCAAAGTGGATTGAGGTAGTGGGGAAAGAAAGAATTATCCTAGGATTTCCGGGAGCAGGTGGCAAAAGAGAAAATGGAATAGTTCATTATCATGTTGTATCTTCACTTATTCAACCTACTACCATTGGAGAAGTAGATAGAAAGTATACAGAGAGAATTAAAGCCTTAAGTAATGTTTTGAAGGAAGCTGGGTTTAAAGTGGCAGTATCTTCTGATATGGATTGTTGGCAGAAATCACATTTAGCTTTGGTGAGTCCTATGGCTAATGTAATCTATAAGTGTGGTGGAGATAATTATACAGTAACCCAGGATAAGAAAGCAATTAATCTAATGAACAAGGCAATTCGGGAAGGGTTAATGTTTCTACGAGACGCTGGATTTACCCTTATATCTTTTAAGACAAGGTTTATTTTATATATTCCTATGTGGATTTTAAACAAAATTATGCTTATTATTTATAATACAAAATGGGCAGAAACTGTAATAAGTAACCATGCTCTTATTGCACGGGAGGAAATGAAAATATTAGCAGATGAATTTATTCAACTTGCACACAGTAGAGGGGTTAATTTACCGAACTTTGAAGAGTTAGCCAAATATATTTAGATACCAGTGACTTCAGATAACACATTGTTGAGCGAAAGCGCGGTCGAATTCAGCTATGGAGTTTCAATAATCTCATCCCTATAAAAACGACGTTTTTTAAGCAATAAATTGACTAATATAAGATCTGAAAACCCGCTTGAAGCTAATAGTCTTTTAAAAAAGGACATAACTTCCCCCTCCCCAAAAACCGGGCTTTGAAAAAAACTAATAAAATGTGAGACAAGAGGCACAAGAAGGACAAATAGTAAGATCAATTCCAGCCAGCTTTTTTAGAAGTTCGGTCGCAGATAACTTAGGTAATGCCTCGCGAACCTTTGAATGAGTCAAACGCTGACAGAGTCGGAGCTTTTCCGATATATCCCAAGTCCGGCTTAAAGTAGTGACAAAAAAGAACTTTAGGGCGCTGTAGATGCTGTTCACATAAGAGCTGGAGACCTGTTTCTCCTGGATGAGATAATGGAGAAAATCACGGAGCTCATCTGGACCCATTTATTGGGTGGGTTTACCGAAATGAGTTTCGAAGGATTTAAGATTCATGAGGTATCTGTACTGTGTGCGAGGGCTGAAACCACGAAGTTGCATGTCTTTGAGCATTTTGTCATGAAGGCTAGACAAAAAAACCACTCTCCTTTAAAATGATAAGTATCATCTTTAAAGGAAAAAGTGGAAATAGTGTGGAAATTTATGTTGCGAATATCATGCCGTTGCCAGAACTGAACCCTACAACAAACTTAAATATTGGTAATGTAAAAATCGAGACTTATTATCCTGGTGAAGGACATACACAAGACAATATCGTTGTATGGTTTCCTGATAGTAAGGTTTTGTTTGCTGGATGCAGTGTAAAATCAATTGATACAAAAAATCTTGGTAATTTAGCGGATGCTAATGTAAAGGAATGGCCTAATTCACTAAAAAATATTTTAAAAAAATATCCTGGTATTTTAATTGTAATACCGGGACATGGAAATTGGGGAGACATTAATCTTATAAACCATACCTTAAAGCTCTTTAATTAAAAACTATTCTCAAGTGGTTGACCTCCTTGTCAACCTTCAACTGCGGGTGCCACACAGCGACTAACAACGAGTTGCAGGCTCCGTGGCGGCTAGTAAAGAATCTGGGTTGTTCCGGCACTCCGACCCAAACCGTTCCGCCTAAGATAAGAGCTGGTATAATAAGATAGGGTAAAAAAGGAAATCCCCATGTGATATCCGAACTAGGAAGTACCCCAAAACACTTCCAAGAATTCTTCTGAATAAGTTCAGCGTCAATGGACTTCGTCTTTTTCTGGCACCCCAAGAGCAAAGACTTTTCGCCAAGCGCGTCGCGCTAAAGCTCATCGACGTCAGGAACCCGCGGACGATATCTGAAACACGACGGTAGTGAGTGCCCATCCAGGGTGCCCAGAAAAACTATTAAAGGCCAATCTTTAAGGGAAATTCCCAGGGAAACCAGAATTTCGTTTATGGGCTGGAATTTTTGGGAACTTGGAATTAGACAAAGAATTATCACAGCATGTGGTAGAAATGAAACATAAACAGACCAATATTATGACTGTTCATTAATCTTTTCGAAAGGCTGTGAGTGTCATAAAAAGTAAAGCTGTATTATGGGGATTCAAATTAGCGTGGAAGATCGACAAAAAAATGATGCTTCTTTGGCTTACGTTAAGTCTAGGACTAGCAGTTCTGCCAGCAGTCGCATTGAGCTATAACCGGAGCATTACCGCGAGCCTGTCGGCTTTTTTGGCTACTGGTTCCGGCCAATTCTCTGACATAGTGTCCAGTGTTGTTACCTTAGGAGTCGTTCTGACCGTATCCGGCCTATCGGCAAGGCTGAATGATGATTTGTTGTACATGATGATGTTTGACTCCTATTACCTTGGCTTAGAAGAAGTTATGATGGATGCCTCTCAAAATATCTCCATGACAGAGCTGGTAAAGAAGGAGAAAAGTGATCGGTACTATGCCGCCATCTCTCGCTGTGGTTCGCTAACAGATTTGATGAGTTCCGGCTGTGCACTTGTAGCAAAGCTGGTAGCCATTGTTTCTCTTATGGTTGTAGCCTTTAATACCTCAAAACTGGTCTTTTTTGCTACCCTTATTTATGTGATTGGAGTAATTTGGCTCAACTCACGGCTATCCGGTAAGATCCGCATAGTATGGAGTGAGTTGCGCGAACACCTGCGACATGCACAGTATTTTGAACACCTTACTCGGGATGGCGATACCGCCAAGGAGACACGGATGTTTGAGAGTGCGGAAAGAATCCAGGAGCATTGGCAGAATGTATACAACAATGTTGAAGCCATGGAACTCCGACAGAAGGCAGAATATGCCAAACTTCGTTTATTTACTGGAATTGGATTTTACCTGTTTATGGCAGTTGTACTCACCTACTCGGTAGTGGGCGTAGCCAATAATACCATGGGACCGGACTTGCTACTGATGATTTTTACTATGTGTATTAGTCTAGCCGCTGCCATCGATGGAGTAGCTAAAAGTTATCAGCGAATGGATTATGGCATTTATGGGCTTGATATTCAAAAGCAATTCTTTGAAGGCACCCCCAAGCTTGATCCCAGGGAAGAGGCTAATAAAGCGAATGAACCCTTGGACGATAATGTAATTTTTGAGGTAGAAGACCTATGCTTCTCCTACCGTGAAGGGAATCCGGTGCTAAAGGATCTTTCATTTAAGATCAAAAAAGGGGAAACTGTGGCGTTGGTTGGGGCAAATGGTGGAGGTAAGACCACCTTGCTCAAAATCCTTTTAGGTCTATATCGCCCTACATCAGGCAGTGTTAAGTTTATGGGAAGGAAGTATCAGGACTATAAACACGATTTTATTACCCGCAAGGTCGGTGCTTTCTTTCAAGACTTTTACCTTTTTCACTTCATATTAGGAGAAAATGTAGGAATTGGAGATATAGCCAATGTTGACAATGAGAAGCTGATCCAAGAAGCGATGATAAAAGGTAGGGCACACCAACTAATTACCAAGCTACCAAAAGGCCTTAGGACCTTCATTGGAAGACAGGTCTACAAAGACGGGGCAATTCTTTCTGGTGGAGAAGGTCAAAGGGTAGCAGTCTCGCGTGCGCATATGAGCAATAAAGAGGTCATGGTATTCGATGAGCCTGCATCTATGTTGGATCCGGTAGCTGAAATGGGGCAATTCTCTCATATCAAGGAGAGGATTAAAAGTAGAACGGCCATTCTTGTTAGTCATCGGGTTGGCTTTGCCCGGCTAGCGGACAGAATATTAGTCCTCGCCGACGGCAAGCTCGTTGAGAACGGGAGTCATGATGAACTGATGGGTATGGACGGTGTCTACGCGCAATTCTTCCGTGAACAAGCACAATGGTATGACACAGGCAGCTTAGATACTATCAAGGAGGGCGCTACGGCATGAGTAGGAGTAAGAATTCTATAGGACTCAATGAAACATTACGAATTGTAGGGCGAGCGCTTGCTGTGAGTATCCGGACCAAAGGACCCCTGTCCATGATGGTAAGTGTATCTGGCTTTGTAATTGCATTCTTACCGGTCATAATAGCACGCACATTGGGAATGTTTACCAACGTAGTACAATTACTATCCCTAGGGCACACAACTGTGTCTGAGGCCATTTCACTCCTGGGGTTACTAGTCGCTCTTTATATAATACAAACAGTGTATACTAACCTTCGCAGCTACTTTTCGGAAGTAGACGCCCTACGCACAGTTGCCTATATTAAGAAAACTATAATTGATTGTACCAGCCGGGTAGAGTATAAGTATATAGAAAATGAAGGGGACTTTAGGGACAAGCTGCTTTTTGCGGAGGAATTTGGCGGCCACCGAGTAGCCGAAAGCATGCAGCAGATCATCCTAATTATTCAGTCCTTCATCACATTTGCGAGCATTAATACAGTACTATTTAACGTGAGTCCGTGGATTGTCCTGATTTTACTTGCAACCTGTATTCCGGCAGTGATCTTGTCGATCTTGCAGAAGGATGAGGAGTACAAAAATAAGACGAAAAACATGAAAGACGGCGCTATGTCCGTTCACCTTTACTATATCGGGGCGGGCGCAAACGAGCGGGGTCGTTCCATGGCCGACTTGCGTTTCACAGGGATTTACCCTTGGGTTAAGGAAAAATGGCGTTCAGTCTCAGACAACTATCTTAAGAGTAAAAACGCGGTAACGCGTAAGCATGTCTTGTACAATTCGGTTGCCGATATATTACGAAATGTGGTTTATATCGGAGTGTTACTCGTAGCCGCGGCACGGATTTATGCAAATCCCACTCTTGGACTAGGTGTCTTTATGCTGGTATTCACTATGTCGGGACAGCTACAAACAGAAACAACCAGGCTATTCGTGGGCATTGCACGTTTCTTTGGTGACATAAGGTATATGAAAGACTTCTTCGATTTGGCTGACACCCCGAAGGAAAAGCTTGAAGATAATCCCCAAACAATTAGCGAAGCAGACATAATATTCGATCGTGTAAGTTTCACTTATCCAAATTCCCCCGAGGAGACTCTACACGACCTATCCATTAATATCAAGCAGGGAGAGAAGGTTGCTATTGTTGGTGAAAATGGCTCTGGCAAGTCCACCTTTGTCAATCTGTTGTGTGGAATATACCAGCCGACTACAGGCAACATTACCATAGGTAGTTTAGA
Source organism: Firmicutes bacterium UBA5388 (assembly GCA_002409975.1). Classification (GTDB taxonomy): domain Bacteria; phylum Bacillota; class UBA4882; order UBA10575; family UBA10575; genus UBA5388. The sequence goes on along the minus strand of DHOO01000088.1, from coordinate 48,037 downwards.
CCTAGGGGAAAATCTACGGGCCGTGCGGCGCGCAATTTCTGTCGTATTTCAAGGTTTTGGGCGGTATGAAACAACTATTAGAGAAAACATAACCATTGCCGACGGGACGAAAAAGGCTTCAGACGAAGAGCTATGGACATATGCAAAAAACACAGGAGCATACGACTTCATCAAAGAACAACCGCAACAGTTTGATGAGGAAATAGGTACCTTCAGCAAAACCGGGAATAATCTATCCGGAGGTCAGTGGCAAAAGATTGCTATGACGCGGGCAGTCTATCGTGATCAGGCCCGTGTTCTGATCCTTGACGAACCAACCGCAGCTTTGGATCCCGTGGCCGAAGCCGAACTCTACCGGCAGTTCTCCACACTCACTGGGACTAAAACTACGATTTTCATCTCCCACCGACTTGGTATCACCAATGTGGTTGAGCGGATTCTGGTCTTTGATAATGGAAGAATTGTCGAAGATGGCAGTCATTCTGAGCTGATTAAAAAGAACGGGAAATACGCGGAAATGTTTCATGCTCAAGCGCAGTGGTATGTTGCGTAAAGAGACAATCTTAGGGCATTGTGCATGATTTAAGACAAAAATTTCGAAAATTTAAGTGAGCCTGATATAATAAAAGACAATTAGATTGTCAGAAAAGAGGGTTCACGAATGGGTAGACGACAATTCACTCCGGAATTCAAGACCAGGATTGTACTGGAGTTTCTCAGAGAGGAGAAGCCCCTTGGCGAGCTGGCCGCTGAACACGAAATCAGTCCAAACCAGCTAAGGAACTGGAAGAAAGAGTTCCTCGAAAATGCAACAAGGGTGTTCTCCGAAAGCAAGCAGGAAAAGGAGCTTCGTGCCAAAGAAAAAGCGATGGATGAAGAACGCAGGGAGCTAATGGCCAAAGTCGGTCAACTCACAATTGAGGTTGACTGGCTTAAAAAAAAATCTGCAGAAGTGCTTGGACCCGACTGGGAGATTAAATCTGGTTTCAAAAGACGATAAATTGTCTGTTGCCAAGCAAGCCGAGCTGCTGGGTGTCAACCGGACAAGCTTTTACTATACCCCCATTGCCGGTGGTTGCCGCAGTCAAGGATGCCATAAGGTATTGCTGGCGGGCTTTCTGATGATATCAAGCATCTTTCTGTAGTAATATCAAAGCAGCTAACTTATTACGATGTACGAAGAATTCAAATGATAAGTTGTTTTCCAAACCAGGAGTTTTTTACAGCGGATGCTAATTTAATTGACTTAGCAACTAAAGTTTCAAAGTCAAATAATTGGGACTATCATATTGGCACAATTATATCAGGAGAAGATTTTTTGTCAGATGCTGATTTAGCGAATGAAGCAGCTAGTGAAGATTATAAGAAATTTGAAGAGTTAGCAGCACATAAATCTGCTAAACTTGTGAAAGAAATGATATATCGTTTAAAATAAACATTTTGGATATAGGCTAATGATGCCAAAATCATTCCTCAGAAGGAATTTAGGTTGGAAGAAAAAATGCATATTTAAGTTTTGAGGGGTCATTTATTTATCGTATATTGTCGGAAATAAACTAGAAAGGATTTATAAACTATATGTCGAACAAGCAATTTATTGTAATCTGGCTAAATATTGGTTTCTGCTAAAAGAACAAGATTCCTATTTCATTCGGAATAAGGAGATTACTGCATTTATGGGAAGCGCTCGTAAGAATCGTTGTAGGACTTGTTTATGGGGTGATTTGATTGAATTTAAGCAGCGAAAACAGATCTTTGAGTCTTAATGATCTTGCGCAGACTTATGGTAAGCTAGTTTCATCAGTATGTAGAAGAATGATTCAAGATCAGGAGCTTGCTAAGGATGCTGCTCAAGAAGTATGGGTGCAGATTGTCAAAAGCTATCCAACATTTAAGGGTGAGTCTAAACTATCAACTTGGATTTATAGTATCACATGTCGAGTTTGTGTCAGTTATGCACGCAATGAAAAGCATTATAGCACTAGGTTTTTAAAAACGTATTTCAGTGGAGAGGAGTTGCAGATTCCTGTTGTTGATGATCTTGATAAGAAATTGTGGATCAAGGAAATGTGCGACAAATGTCTTACCGGAGTTTTACACTGCTTGGATACTGAACCACGGTTAGCATTTTTATTCAGGGATGTAGTGCAATTACCTTATGAAGAGATTGCCTCTATACTTGGTAAAGATGGGACTACTGTTAGGAAAATGGTATCGCGTTGTAGAAAAAAACTAAGGAACTTTTTATCTGATCAGTGTATTCTTTTCAATCCTCAAGGGGTTTGTTATTGTCGCATGGAAAAACATGTTTGTGAAGTGAATTTGCATAGAGAGTATCAAAAGTTAAGGGAGTTAGTTTCTCGTGTAAATATATATCATGAATCGGAACAGCTTTTACCGACGAAAAATTATTGGATTAATTATTTATAAGTGGTCACAGAATACATTTTTGCCCCACTAATTATTATTGAGAAGCTAAATAAGCTCTCAATAAAAAATGGAGGGGTTTATATGGAATTAGAACACAAGGTTAAAATGCTTCAGATGGCTTATGTGGGGGTGCTAGTTGATTCATTACGATGGTATACAAAAGAAGGGATTTTAGAAAAAGTAACTGAGGAAAAAAGGAAAGAACAATTTATCTCAGGAAAACAACGGCTTAGTCAGTTTGGGATATCCGAACCGGAACAAGTATTTATTAAACTTTCGGATTTATTCAATTGCGCTCGCTGGGAAATTGATAAAAAAGGCGGTCAAATGTCGGCGGAAGCTAGAGGTTGCTTGCTATGCTCTGCTGCCAAAAAGTTTATGACCGGTCGTCCGTGTAATATTTATTGTTTAGATTCTATGGAAGCGATGATCAAAGCAATTGATCCTGCAATCCAATTTAAAGTGGAAGAAACTTTGTGGGATGGGGATAAATGTAAAATTGAAGTCTGGAGATGAAGTGGGGAGACCAGAGCAAGTTCTTTGATAACCTAAAAGGGAAGATCGTTGCTAATGAACAAACGAGGAGGACGGTGGAGTAATCTGCCGTCCTATCTTGACTGTGACATCTCACAAAAAATTATTAGCAGGAAATTTTCATTTTGAAATGAGGGTTCGTAATGATTAGGCTTGACTATTTTGGGGAATCAGATTATAAGCAATTAATTAAATGGAGTGGAGATGAAGCGTTTTTACTCCAATGGGCCGGACCTTATTTTAAATTTCCGCTAACAGAAGAACAATTAGATCAATACTTAGAAGGAGCTAACGATATAAATAAATCAGACAGATTAATCTACAAAGCTATTGAAATCTGTACTGACACCATTGTGGGCCATATTTCCCTTGGAGGAATTGATCGAGTTAATAGATCTGGGAGAATAGGTAAAGTGCTTATTGGTTCTTCTTCCAATAGAGGAAAAGGTATTGGAGAAGGAATGCTGAAAAGCTATATTAAAAATCGGATTTGAAGAGCTTAAATTGCATCGAATAAGTCTTGGGGTTTTTGATTTTAACGAAAGGGCAATTCGATGTTATGAGAAAGTTGGATTTTCAAGAGAAGGTTTGTTAAGGGACGCAAGGAGATTCAAGGACTATTATTGGAATTTAATTGAAATGAGCATGCTAGAGCACGAATGGAGGAGGACTAGTTTGGAAGGATAGCAGGTAATAGAGGTCTAAAGAAAATATATATTTTTGAAAGAGCGTGAGAAACATGAGTAGAATAGTTGTGATTTATCAATCTAAATATGGAGCAACAAAAAAATATGCAGAATGGTTGGCAGAAGAATTATCGTGCGACTTAATTGAAACAAAAAAAGCTGCAATTAAGGATGTAGAAAAATATGATGTTATTATTTTGGGCGGTGGCATCTATGCCACAGGAATTGCCGGTATTTCTTTTCTTAGAAAACATCATGACAGACTAAAAAAAAAGAAGATAATCGTGTTTGCAGTAGGAGCATCCCCCTATGATGAAACAGCAATGGTCGCATTGAAAAAACGTAATTTTAAGAAAGAGTGTTCACATCTTCCTTGTTTTTATTGCAGAGGCGCATGGAATGAAGAAATTATGTCTTGGAAAGACCGCACACTGTGCAATTTGTTAAAAAAAGCTGTTGCCAAAAAAGATCCGGCCACCTATGAACCATGGGAAACCGCTTTAATGCAAGCGATTGGTTCTAATTATGATTGGACAGACAAAGAAAATATTAAACCAATTATAGAATACGCGTGTTTAAAGGGGGACTAACTTAAATTAGGATTAGAATGACAGGACTTATGCGGTTCCTGTGTTGCCATTACATTTTTTGAAACGGGTGTCATCTATGTCTAAATTTCGCAACCAGTCTTTTGAAGTGAGGCCGATAGCAGCCTCCATGGCTGCTACGTAAAGAAAGGACGGATGGTTTTGAAAGCACTTGCAGTGGTTGTCAGCGCTAGAAAGCAAGGAAACTGTTTTGACATTGCGAGTTATATCTTGGATCAGCTTAAAGAAAAAGGCGCCATTACGGAGCTTGTTAACTTTTGGGACTATCAAATTACGCCATGCCAACATTGTGAGTATGAATGCCTTCAAAAACAATTATGCCCAATCGAAGATGATGTAGAGGCGATCTGGCGAAAGGTGTGGGAGACCGAGTTATTGTTCCTGATTATTCCTAATTATGGAGGTATGCCTCCCGCATTATGGTTGGCCTTTAGTCAACGGTCACAGTCGTTGAAAGAACCACCCCAAGATAAGTCATTTGTAAGTGCGATAGTATTAGCCAGTCCGCATTTGTCGAGCGGAGCTCAATGGACCCCCTCAGTGATTTCGGATGAAATCAAATGGTTGGGCAAAAAAGTAGCATGCTTTGAAGTTATAAACAATAACGGTTATGAACTTGGGAACTCATATGGAGGACTTATAAAAGAGATTGAAGTGAAGAGGAGATTGGATTTTATCATAGATCGTTCGCTTAAGTTAGCAACTCAGTAAAAAATGACAATATCCTTGGGTGTGCTATGAGGCGTAGTGCTAAGTAGTCGCTCACGCTGGC
>DHOO01000088.1:35651-42708 GCA_002409975.1 Firmicutes bacterium UBA5388 | reverse complement strand
GTGAATCAACCAAGGCTATTTTCTGGGTAGGGCGAATCGACATCTGGAATTGTGCGGGTAAAATAAGCATCAAGGAGTGACCTTTTTTTCCAAGGAGCCTGCTGCTTTAGATTTGGTAGGGAAGCTCTAAGCTTTCATGGCCATGAGTAAAAACTTTTAGGAGGGATTATTAAGATGGAGGAGACTTTTACTTTTATCGAGCGTTCGGGGGAGAGAATTTTTGTTTATAAGTGGTCACCGGAGAGAAAACAGCCGAAAGCCGTCGTTCAGATTGCCCATGGACTTGCGGAGACAGCAGCGCGTTACCGGCGGGTAGCGACGGCTTTAACGGCCCATGGTTATCTGGTCTATGCCAATGATCACCGCGGTCATGGAAATACCGTTCAGTCCCTCGAGGATTTAGGTTATTGGGGAGAGGATGGGTTCAATGCCTCAGTAAACACCCTATATGAACTGACCTGTCTCATTAAAAAAGAAAATCCGGGTTTGCCCCTTTTTCTTTTCGGACATAGTATGGGGTCGTTTTTAACGCAAAATTATCTAACAAAACACGGCGGAGAGTTGCAAGGCGCTATTCTCTCCGGCTCTAACGACAGTCCCGGTTCTATTATTCTTAATCTTGGCATTGCAATTGCTAAAAGGGAATTGTCCCAAAAAGGACCGCGTCCCGCCAGTCCGAAATTGAATAAACTGTCTTTTGGTAATTATAATAAAGGATTTGAGTCCGCTCGTACTCCCTTTGACTGGCTGAGCCGGGATCGAGAAGAAGTCGACAAATATATAAATGATCCGTATTGCGGCGGAATCTCTTCGGTTGGGCTCTATTATGATCTCTTCCGCGGCTTAAAAGAAACATATAAGAAGAAGAACCGGAAAAAGACGCCGAGGGAGCTACCGATTTATATCTTCTCCGGCGCCAAAGATCCAGTGGGGATGAATGGTAAAGGAGTGCGCAGACTTGTCAGAAGTTATCGGCAGCTTGGGATAAAGGATTTAACTTATAAACTCTATCCAGACGGACGTCATGAGATGCTCAATGAGATTAATCGTGACGAAGTCACCACAGATTTGCTCCAATGGCTAGAGCGGCATACGATTGCAACAGAGATGGCGCTCAACCTATAGATCTTTGGTATTATTATTAATAATAATGGTATCGATCTTCTCTGATGAGAAGTTGCTATCCAGGACAACCAAAGGAAGACCCAATCTTTTAAAGGGAAGGAGATCTTTCCGTTGCATTTCGGTAGCTAAAAGAAGGATAATGTCAGGCGGATTATCTTTTTATAAAACAAGGCCTTGCCCTTTCCCTGCAGACAAGGCCCTGTCCTCGAAGAAACATTTTACTGTGGATTATACATTCCCATGCTCTGCATATAGTTGAAGATAGCTTCCCCGTGCTGCTGTTCTTCCTTTTGGATATGGTTAAGAACCTGGCGCACTTGGGGATCCCTGAATTCGAAAATCGCCGTATCGTAAGCCCCGGAAACATATTTTTCCGTCATCAGCATATCGGTACACAAATTCTGATCTTGGAATTGGTTGTTGGTGAGATTACTTTGGATTTGAAAGTTATTAGTTTGTTGTTGCTGCATTTGCTGTTGGGCTTGTTGATTGGACCCGCTTTTCCTCTGCTGGTTCATGTTGGGAATTTGGCCGTTTAAAAGTTGATTGATCGTGTTTAGATGCTCCTGTTCGGTTTGGCCATTACGATTAAAGATCTCTTTAAGTTGTTGGTCAGAAGCCAAATTTGCATAATCCTTATACTTTTGGACACAGATTTTCTCATGGCTTTTTTGGTCCTGAAGCAGTGTTCGTTCTTTGTCTGTCAGATTCATATTTATTATCAACACCTCCATCAGTAGTGTGGACAAAAAGAAGAATTGTATCCAAAACTTATATCATTTTAAGATGAAACAGCCGGTACCATTGCAAATTAGCGGTTTGGGGCAGCTTTTTATTTCACTTAATAAGGTGATGTCGTATATATTCTTCCTGTTTATGGTGTATCATACTATAGAACCACTTGGCAAGATTACTGTTATTCGCGTGCCTATATTTTCTCTGCTTAAGACTTCAAAATGACCTCCATGACGCTCAACTATCCATTTGGCGATTGACAGGCCAAGTCCTGATCCCCCTGTTTTCCTTGCCCTGGATTCATCGGAGCGGTAAAAGCGTTCAAAGATATCAGCCAAATGCTCCGTAGGTATACCTATGCCATTGTCCTGAACAGTGATGTGCGCTTCATCATCAGTGGCAGCGACTCTAATCGTGATCTTTTCGCCGTACGGCGTATATTTGATGCTGTTGTCGATGAGAATACGGATAGCCTGCTTGAAAAGTTGTCTGTCAGCGTTGATCACAGCAGGCTTTTTAATCTCTACTTCATAATTATGGCTGGGATCGATCATTTGCGTTTCATAGACGATCTCATCTATCAGGTCGCATAAATCAAATGTTTCTTTATTAAGGTGTATGGTTTCGTTGTCGCCCCGCGCGAGGAATAAAAGCTGTTCTACCAACTCTTTCATGCTCTCGGTCTCGCTTTTGATAGCATCGATCGCTTCTTCCATGGTTTTCTGGTCATACTTGCCCCAGCGGTCCAAAAGGTTGATATATCCCTGAATCACTGAGATCGGGGTTCGAAGTTCATGGGAGGCATCAGATACGAACCTTACCTGCGATTGATAGGCGGCATTGATACGGCTTAGCATCTCATTGATCGCGTAAGCTAAATCCTTTAGCTCATTTTGCGCATGGTCCACAGCTATCCTACTGTCTAGCCTGTTGGCATCGATACTGCTGATCACGCCGGCTATATCCTTTATATACGAGCCCTTGGCGCCCGACCGCATGGAAGACATCTCTTCATTGAGGCGCCTTGCTGTCTCTGCCAGTTCAGATAATGGCCTCAGCGTTTTTTTGATCGGACGTGACCCTTTAGCCATATTATCGATGAGGATCAGCAATTCACATGCCAGTAAAATGAGGAACAAAGATAAAAAAAATCTCAGATCCTTACCTAATGCATACTTCACCTGATATACCGTGTCATTAGCAAGAAAAGAGATGTTATACCTTACCAGGCCTATCTTCTCTCTAAACCGTAAATCATCAAGCCTCATGGTTGCTTCAGGAATGAGCTTTTCAATGCTGAAGCTTCTGAGCGCTCCTTTATGCTTCATTGGCAAACGCTCTAGGATAACAGAGGGAAGGGAGAATCCCTTTGGCATTTTATCCACAACCAAGATCTGATAGTTCCCTAGCTTCAAGCTTTGGGTGTCTTGATTTTCTATTGCTGACTTAAAGGCAGCGCTCAAATCCCTGGCGCCAGTTTCGATCTTCCACAGTGTAGCAAAGAGCGTCAAAACTATGATCAGGAAGTTGATGAAGAAAAATCCGGCAAACAGCCTGGCCAGCATCTGCAAATTCAGCTTTAAAACTAGGGACGAACGGGTTTTGTCAGTCGTTTTAGGTATACGGATATTATTTGTTTCACTCATCCTTGATCATATACCCCACTCCCCGAACCGTATAAATGAATTTAAGCCCAAACGGCTCTTCAATTTTAGCGCGGAGGTATCTAATATACACATCAACCGCATTCGTTCCGCCTGTGAAGTCATAGCCCCAAATCTTTTCAAGCAGGGTTTCCCGCTCAATGACAATATTCTTGTTTAATAAAAGGTAGTGCAATACATCAAATTCACGCTTTGTCAGATCGATTAACTCGTTATTGACGCGTGCTTCACGGCTCAGAACATCAATCGTCAATGCTCCTGACACAAGAATTGATGATGGTTTGGAGCCTTTGGCCGCCCTTTTCCTAAGCGCAGCTCTGATACGGGCAAGCAGTTCCTCAATGGCAAAAGGCTTGGTAACATAATCATTAGCACCGCCATCCAGTCCGGCGACTTTGTCGATAACAGTATCCCGTGCCGTAAGTAGGATGATTGGTATATCGGTGAATTGACGTAGTCTGCGCAGCACTTCAATCCCATTAAGGCCCGGCAGCATGATATCCAGCAGAATAAGGTCAAAGGGGCAGGTTTGTGCCAGCTCCAACCCGTCCCTTCCGTTAAAGGCTTTATCTACTTGATAGCCCTCGAATTCCAATTCGAGCTCAAGAAATCGCGCGATCTTCTCTTCATCCTCAATTATTAGGATTTTCCCCATCAGCTCTTTCATTTTTATTGACCTTGACTTCCTTTTTTAGATTTTCAGCCGCGGTAGCAACAGAATCCAAAGTACGGTTGACGGTTTCTTTGCCTAGGTCCGGACCAGCAAAGCTGTATCTGTACCCAAAAAAGAGCCCGATAACAATGAGTGGAAGTGTGAGCCAGAATATGAACAATAACAGCAGTACCAATACGGTGACCGGAATGCTCATGACCTTGACCCCATCTTTGGAGATATCAAAGCTGTTTCTGTTCCCCTTACTGAACAGCTTGCCGCACCATTTAAAAAACCTGCGGGCCATTTCTCTAAATGATGTACCGTCGGCTCCCCTGAAGTCGCCTTTTGAATCCCTGTAATGAGCGCTGTTTCCAGTGTTATGATCAGAATCCTTTGAGTTGTAATAACCGCCGTCTTTCGGAGCTTCGATACGATTCTCCTTTTCAAGATTTATTATCGCCTCGAGGATATCACCATTTGTTTTTTCCAGTGCCGCCTTGGCCTCCTCATATGAGATGTTGGCCTTTTCACGTAGTTTTTCAACTAGTTCAAAATCAACCATAGATATAACCTCCTGTATTTGATATGGCCTTATTGTAGCAGTACAACCTTCAAAATCCATTTGACGAAGATTAAAATTTCATTAAAAAATACCTCTTGTTACTGGTTGCTCGCATGAATGGCGGCTTATGCAAGCTAGCTCCGGATGAAAGTTAAGGACTTAGTTGGTCTTTTCTTTACTAATTCAAACGAGAAAGAACTTTTTTTGTTCCGAAAAACATCCAATCTTACGGCGCTCTTTCCTAATAAACGTTAAAACCTCGTCAAGAACCCATAGACGTGGAGGCTTAGGTAATTGTTTTCTTGGTCTTCAAGCTAAATCCGCTCCTGTTTCAAATTATTTAGAATAAGCTAGTATGTTTTAGAATAAGAAAAACTTGAGAAGGTGGGATGGTTTTTAAAGCGAATAACTATAATGATCGCTCAAAATACGGTGTACCTAGTGAAGAAAACGGGTATGAAAGGGCAGATTTTAAGCTAGTCTGTGCTTATAAGGACTAAACCTATCGAAGCATAAAAGCCTTGTGAATAAAAGAAGTTTAAAGGAATTAATAAACACCCAAGTTAAGACCGGGATGTTTGGGAAAACAATAGTTTAGAAAGGGGTTTTATCTTATGAAAACAGTATTCAAAACGATGCTCGTTGTATTTGTTGCTAGTGTTATATTTATTATTGGTTCTGCCCTGGTTCCCTATTCTGAAACATTTAAAGCGGCAACATCAAACTCTGATCCTTCATCACTTATATTTTTGTTTTTAAACAATTTATGGCTTTGTGTTACTATTATATACCTTGTGAAACATTCAAATTGGCATGGGAAAAAACTGCTCTTTGGAACAATGTTTGTCTTATTTATGGTTTATTGCTTCATGACACAAATTGAAACGTGGTTTTTTGGCAATGCGTTCGCGATTTTAACAAAAATGGATATTGTTTTAATCGCGCTTACTAATTTTATCCCTATATTAGTTGCTGTTCCATTATCCATTAAAATGTTTGGAAAAGAGAGGAAAAGTTCGGGTAATGAAAGCTTGATCGAGACAAGGGATTTGGTTAAAAAAGTAATCATACTCGGATTATGTTATGTTGCTGTTTATTTTATATTTGGTTATTTTATTGCCTGGCAATTCCGGGAGGTAAGAGTGTTTTATTCTGGAAATGCGATAAAAACGAGTTTTATTGAAAAACTAATACTTAATTATCAAGAAAATGCAATTATCTATCCCTTTCAATTTTTGCGAGGAATTCTATTTACCTTATCGATCATGCCACTGGTTTATATGATGAGGGGAAAGAGTAAAGCCTTACTAATCAGTTTATGTCTGGTCTATTTATGTCCGGCGGTAGTCCTTATTATTCCCAATATCCTCTTTCCTGATATGGTTAGATGGGCTCATTTTATAGAAATGATGACTTCCATGTTTTGTTTCGCCGTCATAAGTTGGTATGTAATAGTAAAAATCAAAATGGCTACAAAATAGCTGGACTAGAAGTTGTATTTTACAGCTTATTACTCTGAATGGAGCAAATAATGAAAGAATCGGAACGAATCTGGGAGACACAATTATTTCAGCCAATATATGACTATTTTGAAAAGCTTGGTTACGAAGTGCATGGTGAAGTCAAAGACTGTGATATTACTGTCTCAAAAGATGATGAATTAATCATTATTGAATTAAAACGCCGTCTTAATCTGGACTTACTAATCCAGGCGGTTAAACGTCAGCGACTGGCGGAGGATGTATACATTGCCATTCAAAAACCAAACTACAGTATCTTCTCGAGAAAGTGGAAAGATTTATGTTTTCTCGTAAGAAGGTTGGAATTAGGGCTAATAACTGTATCTTTTAAGGAAGAGACTCCAGAAGTAGATATTATCTTGCATCCTTCCCCGTTCGATCGAGAAAAAAATAGGCGGGCGACGAAGAAGAAAGCAAAAAACCTGATCTCGGAAATTGAAGGACGACATGGGAATTACAATGTAGGAGGCAGCGCAGGAAAAAAGCTAATGACCGCTTATAAGGAGAATGTTATTCAGATCGCTTGTTGTTTACAAAAATATGGTCAATTAGCGCCAAAGGAACTAAGAGCATTAGGCACAGGGAAAAAGACCTTATCAATATTAAATAAAAACTTTTATGGGTGGTTTGAAAGGGTAGAACGAGGAATATATAAACTTAGTGACAAAGGAAAAGAAGAACTGAAATATTTCCCAAAACTTGTTACTTATTATGGGGAAGTTCTTAGTGAAAGTGAGGACCCCTAATAAGTAAAGATCTTCTGAGATCTGGGCTTTTTGCGTTGTCTTTTGATTTA
>DHOO01000088.1:21854-35447 GCA_002409975.1 Firmicutes bacterium UBA5388 | reverse complement strand
AAACACTATATATTGTATTGGGAACTTTTAAAAAGGATACAACGAAAAAAAGGGAGGCGTGTCTTTTGAAAAAAGTTTTATACCTAACGATGATGGCCTGTTTACTATCGTTAGTTTTTGAACCATACACCCTAGTGTTTGCCGCTGAAACGCCCCAGGCGCTAATTAGTGAAGCCACTGAAGCGATCCATGCTATGCTGATGGAGAAGGATACGGAAGTAATGAGCTCTTTACTGAAAAACGCGGAGGGGATAGCGATTTTTCCTTCTGTGATCAAGGTCGGTTTAGTGTTTGGGGGAAGATACGGACGGGGTATCGTTCTCAAGCGGGAGCGGGAAAAAAACGTCTGGTATGGGCCACATTTCGTAAGTATCGCGGGCGCTTCCTGGGGGCTGCAGCTTGGGGCTCAAGCAACCGCTTTGGTAATGGTGATTATGAATGAACGAGGGATGAAAGGATTTACTGGGGATAAGGTTACTTTGGGCGGGGATCTGGCGATCGCCGCCGGGGAGGTAGGCAGACAAACTGGGGTGGGAACCGATGGCGGATTTAAGGCTGAGATTTATAGTTATTCCAAGAGCAAAGGTCTGTTTGCCGGGGTCTCCCTGGAAGGTTCAATTATTAGTACGGATAATGAAGCCAATGAAAAATTCTGGGGAAGCTCAATCTCGGTGGCGAGCATCTTAAACCGCAGATCTAACGACCGTGAAGTGGAATTACTGGTAAGGGCGATCACTGAATTCTATAACAAACGGGAGCGACCGGAAGAGGGACTAATTTAATATTTTCTGGTAGGGTTGGTTGCTAATAAGAAAAGCGGTTAGTCCCCCAGACTCCGATCAGAATCAGGATTCCTCCTACCAGGTGGTACCAGTAGAAAGGCTCTCCCCGGAAACAGACGCCGGCGATGACCGCAACAACAGTAGAAAGATTAGCAAAGACCGCGTTCCGGGACGCCTCGATTTTTGAGAGGGAGTAGTTCATTCCGAAGAAGGCCACAACGGAGGAGAAGATCCCCAGATATAACACGGCTGTCCGTACTTCTTCTACTCTAAGCAGGGTAATAAAATTGATCGTTCCGTTCCGGCTAAGTCCTTCAATAACAGCTGCGCCCCCGAAGAAGAGCGCGCCCATCCACATCATGACGAAAGTTAGCTCCACCGGACGAAATTGGGTGGAGAGACGCCTGGAGAGAATATTATAAATGGCCGCCGCAATCACTGCCCCCAAGAGAGCCGCAAGACCGAAAGTCTGACCGGAGGTGGAAACCTTTTTCCCACCGAGGATAATAAATCCTACTCCGACCACCGATAATAAGATGAAACCTACCTGCAGGGGATTAGGGATTTCTTTCAAGGTAAAGGCGGCCAGCACGGTAACGAAAACGGGAATCAAGGCAATCATCAGGCCGGCTTCTGATGAGGTGGTTAGGTTTACCCCTATGGTCTCACAGAAGAAATATAACACCGGTTGAACGACAGCCAGAGCCAAGATCCCTCCCAGAGCCCGTCCCCTTAAATCAACCTTAATAATGCGCAGCGCCCAAAGGAGAGTCATGGTCAGCGCTGCGATCATAAACCGGAAGGCCAATAATTGATTGGGGGTCACAAAGTTAAGGGCGCCTTTGGTGAACATAAAGGAAAAACCGAAGATCAGTTCAGCGATTACAGCGGTGACGTAAGGGTGGAGGGTCATTGACAAACACTTCCTATCTTTTGATGAAAATTTACCGGAGCTTAAAGCTATTAATCCACTTCCAAGATTAGTCTGATAAGATTAATTTTACTACAGGTTGTCAACCGGATACTATACTTTTCGCGAAAGAATAATTGTAATTGAGGTAACAACGCAATTAGCTTTGATTAAGGATGTTAGGAGAATGGGCTTGAAAAAAGAAAAGATTAGTAATAGGTCTACTGCTTATATTTTTCATGATCTAGGGATAGACACCTTCGTCTATCTAGTTGAAACGAAGAAAAAGGTCTTTATAGTTGATACTTTCTGCGGTTCTCTTAGTATGGAACCGATTTTGGTTGATCTGGAGAAGATGATAGGGAAAAAAGCGATTATCGTCAATACCCATTTTCATTGGGATCATGTCTGGGGAAACTGTGCTTTTAGCGAAGAGATCATCAGCCATGGTAAATGCCGAGCATATCTTGATCGATACTGGGAGAAACAGATAGAGGCGCATAAGAAGCAGATCCGTGGTCGAACGGAGAAAAAGCTTCCTACAATTACCTTTAGCGACCGGTTCTGTTATCCAGAAGAGGGGATTGAACTTTTCTATAGTCCCGGACATACGGATGATAGTATTTCTCTTTTTGATCATGATGACAAGCTCCTGTACGCTGGGGATAATTTAGAAAAACCGCTTATTTATGTTGAAGATAATGACTTGGAGACCTATATTAAAACTCTGGAGAAATATATAGCATTTAGCCCTAAAATGATTATGGCCGGTCATTCTATGGGGCTGACGGGTGAGGATTTATTGGGTGCTATTGATTATCTGAGAAGACTAGGGGCAGGGGAAGAGATGGTTTTTACAACTGAATACGAGCGGAGTGTGCACGAGAACAACAAGCGAGTTTTAAGTAAAGAAAGTTAAAGGGGGTAACTACCTTCCGTAGATCGAACATAACTATTTTGTTGGGATCAAGGTTCCCTGGACCTTAGCAAGTGAAAAGGTGTGGACGAAAACACATCAACTCTGTTCTTATAGAAAAGAAAAAGAATAAAAGGAAGATACCTGTCCACCAGTATGGTGAACAGGTATTGACTTAGGAGAGGTTAATGGAAAAGCCCGTCGATTCAGCTTATTGTATTAAACTTTTCAGTGTGTTCCAGTCGATTTTTTCAATGAATGGTCGCACCCGTTTCTGGTCGCCTTGAACCGATACTAAAATAGTCTGGGCGACAGTGAGAGGGAGATTAGGATTGGGAGTAGCTTCTAAGTAGTTGCTCTCTCCATTTTGAACCAGTTTCCATCCTTTACCGAGGCAAATATAGGTTATACCTTCTTGCCATTCGGGGATATTCTTTCCTGCGGAGCGGTATACTTGTAAACTAGCGATCGGCGATTCAACCTTGAGGGGACTACCCCAATCAAGGGTTTGAAAGGAATTAACCTCAATGTTGAGACCTAAAGAGAGATCATGGGGGCTCATTTCTCGTAAGATCCGTTCTTTCTCTTGTTCATAAAAACTTGGACCGTCCTCCACTAGGTATTTCTTTTCAAGAAGCTCTATTTCTTTGCCGATCTGTTCCAGAGCGGCAAAATCATTTTTTTCCGTAGCGACTGTTATTTTCTCGATTAAGCTCAGCATCTCTTTCTCATAAGCCTCTTGTTTTGACATTACCGTTTCGCTAGCCTCTGTTTGTAACTGGAAGTCCTTTTCCGCCGCCTTTTCTAAAGCTTCGTTAATTTTGCTTTGCGCTAACTCTTTTTTTACCGTATCTTCCCACCGGGCATAATAGGATACGGTCATGGGCATTGGTTTGACCCCAAATACTGCTGGAGCTCCCATATATTCCAACTCTTCGTAGGTAGTTTGCCGCATAGTATCCCAGTTTGTCGGGCCGGATGGAACTACTGTGATGATAGCCGATAACATCCTACGGTGAAAGCTCTTCTCTTCCTCGGTAGCTGGCCGTAATTCACCATCGGCCTGAAGCAACGAAGAAAAAGTAAGGAAAGCGATCAGGAAGAGGATTATTCCGACTAGGTTTGGCTTACGCCTTAAATTATTGCTCATTGATGACACTTCCTTTCCTCGACAATAACTACTTCTTTGTATAGAGTAATACTTTATTCTCAACAAATTCTGAACAAATAGTACCCATTGGCCGGTCTAAATAATGAAAGATAAGACAACGAAAAAGCCCATCGCCATGTTGACATGTAAAAATCTCTGATTTCTTGGTATAATAAAGAATAATTGCATTCTCCCATTATATGTCCTATACGAGGGAAGTGCATAATTACCTGCCACAGCCAAATCCATTTCCTACCAGAAAATGCTTATTACAAATATAGAATTTTGCAACCCCTAAGCAAAAGTCAAGCTAATTAGTTACCAAGCTTTTTGCGTTGTATCCTATTTAAAAGGTCCCAATAGAATATATAGTGTTTGACTGGTATTAGGCTATCAATATATTGTATCGGGATAATTAAACCAAAGGACAACGTAAAAAGCCCGTTACCATAAACCGGATGTAAGATAAAAACCCAGTGGACTCGGAAGAGTGGGAAATATGAAGCAGTAAATTGGAGAAGCGTAAAAAGTAAAATAATCGTTACGGAGAGGAGCTTGCGAATGAGAACCATTCAACAAGTATGCCTTATTGGTCTTGGCGCCGTCGGTAGCGCTTATGCGGCGAAAATGTACGCGACTGCTCCCGATTTGGTAAAAATAATTGTCGATCACAAACGTTGGGAAGAATACCATCGTCATGAGGTGAGGGTGAATGGGATTACCTATCCGTTCCTCTTGGTTACTCCGGACAGAGCGAAGGGACCAGCCGATCTAATAATGATTGCCGTCAAGCAACATCATTTAGCTGAGGCGCTTAGAGTGATCCGCCCGTTTGTCGGCAAGGAGACGATTATTCTTTCTCTTTTGAATGGGATTACCAGTGAAGAGCTGATTGGGAAAGAGTATGGGATGGAGAATTTGCTTTATGCTTTTGTGGTGGGCACGGACGCAACCCGGGAAGGGCGAGTGACCCGGTATTCGAATCTTGGCGAGATCGTTTTTGGTGAAAAAGTGAACCTTGTTTACTCTCCGAAGGTAGAAGCAGTCAAAGAATTATTTGACCGTACCCAAGTGCCTTATCGGATTCCTAACGATATGATCAGGGAACAGTGGTGGAAGTTCATGATGAATGTGGGAATTAACCAGGTATCCGCGATTCTGAAAGCCCCTTATCTTGTCTTTCAAGAGATTAAGGAGGCGCGGGAGTTGATGGAGATGGCTTGCCGTGAGGTTCTTCGCATCGCAGAGAAAAAAGGGATTAACCTTATTGAGGATGATATTCGGAGGTATCATCAGTTGATCGCCGAACTTTCTCCGGAGGGGAAAACTTCGATGTTGCAGGATGTGGAAGCCGGTCGGAAGACCGAAGTGGAGAGTTTTGCCGGCACAGTGGTCGCCTTAGGACGGGAGCATGGAGTGGATACGCCGGTTAACGCCTGTTTGTTACGGATGCTTTCCACTTTGGAGCAAACATCTTTAAATAAGTTTTAGAAACTGGCCAAACATTGGGGGGATAGTTTCTATGGATAGGCATGATTGTAGAGTTAGATTAGGCTTGTTAAGTTATTCTTTCAAAGCTGTTCGGATAAATGATTACAATTTTAAAAAGTAACATAAAGACTTGGCCGAGATGATTTCGGTTACTGTAAGTATAGCAGCTATTCCTGGAGCACAAGGATGTTTTCTTGGAAAAAACACCGGCGGGTAAAACCAGAAATGAGCACAGTGACTATGACTTCTGACGGTGTTATGGTACGCCTCAATTCCTGGGTTAACCCCCTAATATTGGACAAAAACTCATAGTATCTGGTTGATACTCTCATGAGTAAAATAAACTTTCATTCTTAAACCCGATCCCCGAAAACGAAAAGACTTCGGGGATTGGGTTTAAGCGCTTCAATTGACTATGGTAAAATCTAAACCCTAAAATGCTCCGAATTTAAAGTTGAGGTTTGCCGCTATGCCACTAAGTTCTTCATCTGTAGTGCCGACTAACTGGATGCCATCAATGTAGCGGTAACTTACGCCTAAACCTACACGAAAGCATGAGGCAACATTTAGTTCCAGATTAATAGTTGGTTCGAACACGAAAAACAGGTCGCTGGCGTACTCGGGATCCGGTCTCCAATTTCCTTCTCTATAACCTATTCCACCTGCTCCGATCAAGGTGTTGATCGTAAAATGGATTAATTTATGGGAATTATTCACATACTCGAACATTAGTCCACCGTAGCCCAGATTATAATAGAGGTCTCCATCTGTATCCGTTACTGGCGCTTTAACTTCATTAGCAAGACCATACCCGCCGCCTCCGATCATAAAAGTGTGGTTGATATACCAACCACCGTACCCTCCCGTTAAAACCCCGGTTTTGCCGTTTAAGGAAGTGACTTTAAACGATGGTCCTCCAAAACCGCCATGGTCGATCTGTTCGCTAATTAACACCTCATCACGGGCGAAGGCCGGACCGGCCAGTAAACAAGTTAAAACCACCACAATTAGAAATTTCGATAAGAGTTTCATTATTTTTCCTCCTTAAATATTCCGACCCAAAAAACCAATTTTGAATTACCTTGTTTTACTTATTACTCGGTAATATACTTTATTGGGAGGGGATATCCTCCTCTATTTCAAAAATTTAACAATAAATCCACGCAGGGCTTATGGTTAGTAAAGAAACGGATGTTCTCTCAATATTTATTACTCCAATAGTCGAAGGGGATGGTATTATTTGCCATTACAGTTTGGATAACGGTAGACCGCTCCATCGCTGGGTTAATTGTAGAAAGAATGGAGGCAAAAAGTGAGATTGAGGTAGTTTAGGTTTGACGTCCGTATCCTTCAAGGGCAAGGTGTAAAGCCCCCATTACAGGTTGTTCATTCCGCACAGTTTGAGAAGGAGTAAAGGTTGGGCTAAATCAAAGAATTGCATAACATAATTTATTATAAGGTATAACCACAAAATAATGATAGCCTAAAGGAAGTCAAATACTATCTATTGTGTTAAATGGGTATCTAAGGTAATTATGCAATTCCCTCAAATAAAAGCCGAGCTAAATAAGGTGAGAAAAGAGAAATTGATGGCGAAATCAAGTATTAGGGAATCGTCAAAACAAGGGAACCTTAAATTTTCCGTACGGCGTTGCTATCGACTGAAACCTCTACTGGTATTCGTTTAAGCTCGAAATTGCTGACCGCAATATTAAGCTCAAGATCGATACGTTCTGTTGCAGTTTCGTAATTGGCGGAAACGTACCTTTTGTTGTGGAGGAACAATCCTATTTCCTCAAAGTTGGTTTTAGTGAGCGCTCCGTCTAGATGTACTCTTATTCCGGTGGATTCGGGAATAGAGATTTTAAGACTAGAGGCGCCAGCGGATACTTTTACGATGGTATGTGTACTATTATTTCCCAGCCTAATCCCGATCTCGCCAGCTCCGCAATTAAGGTCGAGCCGGTGGAGGGGAACTCCTCTCAGATCAAGGTCCCCCTTGATTGCTCCGGTATGGATGAAGACCTCCCAGGCGAGCTGAGGCGAGAGATTTAGTTCCCAGACGGGTTGCTGATGGTTAAACCGATTATACTTAAATTTGTCATTTTTCGCCCTGATTTTCAGTTTTAATTTCTGATCTGTCTCGGTAATGCTGCTAAGCGCAGGAATTTCTAAAAAACGGCCTTCCGCCCAACTCTCAGTGGTGGAGCCGATTGCTAACCTTCCAGCACCGAAATTAAGTTCAAGCGCTCCAGCGGAGAGTGCCGGGTAATCAGAAAAGCTGACCAGAAAACTCTCTTCAACTGTTTCAAGAGCAGTCTTCGGAAAAAGGAGAATAACGGTCCCAACGACTAAAAGAACGATAGCAAAAGCCACTCCGCGGGAGATCTTTCCCTTCCATAAGAGGCTGAGACCGAAGAGGATTAGGAGGATTGGTCCGATGATCGGTAAGAGACGAAGGAGATACCAAGAGTCATATCCGAGGTTGTTCATAAAGAAGATCGCGCCTAAGAGAATCAGGAAGAGACCAGCTATCAAATTTGTCGGTTTCATTATTATTCCTTCCTTTCAGATTCGGGAACTAATCTAATTTTTTTGTTAATTCACCCGCTTTTGATTTACATTATTTTGTAGTACTGTTGGTAGGCGACAGGCGGCATGAACAAATTGCTTACGATTAACCTGGTTTTAATTAAAATCACTTCGTGATGCTAAAGGTAGCAGCGTGGATGAGTACTTCTAAACTATATTAACCAAGATTACCAACCTCATAATACACCAACCTGTAAAGCGAGGCAATCAAAAAATAAGAGGAAAAGGGGGATAAAGGGCGAAATATCTAGCAACCCCATAATAAGGTAAAGTGTGAACATTATTACAATTTTGTTGCTTTATAATGGCCTTTTTATATAAAACAATTGGGAGGATGACGATGAAAAAGGTTTCTTTTATTTTCTTACTGACGATCATGTTATTACTTCTTCCCACGTCTGCCAGCGCTTTAGCAGAGTGGAAGACCTTAAAAACCGAGTATTTTACAGTCTTTTATCAACCGGGGTTTGAAAAACAGGCGAAGGAGGTTTTACAAACACTGGAATCTCATCGACCGGAGGTGGAGAAGCTGACCGGTAACCGCCGTTTCCATCTCCCGGTAGTTATTAATGATCTTGGAATCATGGCCAACGGTTTAGCGAGTGCTTCTTTTAACTGGGTGCAGCTTTTCTGGTATCCGCCGGAGGCCGGCCTAATTGGTACCGTAGAAGATTGGAATACCTTGGTGGCGGTGCACGAGTATACTCATATTTTACAAATGACCAATGTAGGGAAAGGACCGCAAGTTCTCTGCCGTCTGTTTGGTAATATTCTTTCCCCGAATGCTTCTATCCCCGGCTGGATGATTGAAGGGATTACAGTCTATAGCGAATCTCGGCTTTGGGATTACCAAGGGCGGTTAAACGATGGGAAATATGACGCCTACATCGGAGCGCGGGTAGCGGATGGACGTTTCCCTTCAATTGTAGACGCCACCTTTGGTCCGCATGAGTTTCAATTAGAAGGCATTTATACTTTTGGCGGGGTCTTCTTTAATTATCTGGCTACAGAATACGGAGAAGAGAAATTAACCGAGTTTTTTAACATCCGCGGTTCATCGTGGGCTTCTTTAGATCGAAGCGCTGTAAAAGTATTTGGTAAGCCTTTCCCGGAATTATGGGAGGAGTGGGAGGCTTGCGAGACGGAACGGTTTAAAGATTTTTATATTGATGGGGAGCAGATTACCAGGGCCGGATGGAGCATGGGCGACCCGGTTATTGTTGAAGGAAGTGACGGCGTGGGGAAGCTGTATTACAAGACAACAAAGCCGGTAAAGACCGGCGCCGGCGATGATGGTTATTTTATAGAGATCATGGAAAGAAATTTAAGCACTCAGGAAGAGAAGGTAATCATCTCCACAACTTCTTCATTTGCTCTTCCTCTGAAAGTCGTTGCTAATAAATTATATTACGGCATTTATGAACAGAAACCGGGTTACGCCAATGCGTGGTTTCAGGGGTACGGCGGGGTTGCCGTGCTGCGGGAGAAGGATCTTACTTCCGGGAAAGACCGGCAGATCTTATCCGGGGAGATTAGGGCTTATGATCTGATGCCGGATGGCCGTATCTTATATGCAGAGGCCAAAAGGGACAAATTTGGTTCTAACGTTTATCTCTATACTCCGGAGGAAGGCAGTAAGCTTTTATACGAATTAGCTTATTTAATTGACGAAATAGCGGTTGACGGTGAGCGGATTCTGTTTGTGGCTAGAGAAAACAGGGAAAATACTGATTTGTATCTTTTTTCTGTATCCACGGGAGAACTGAAACCGCTGGTCACCACACCTTATGCCGAATATGGAGCGGCGCTGGCGGGGGAAAAAGTTTTCTTTCATGCCAATTATGAGCAGATTTATTCCGTCTATTGTTATGATTTTTCCGAGAATAAGGTTTATAAGATGACTAACGGAGGATATGCCACCTTTCCTGCCTTTGATGAAAGGGAAAAAGATTTATACTTTATCGGTCTGAATTCTTACGGCTTTGATCTCTATCGTAAAGCAGCGGTTTTTTACGAATATAAGCTGCCGGAGGTTTCACCGGAGGTTTGGCCGGAGTATAGCCTTGAAGAAATGGAAATAACAGCAGGGAGTTATTGGGACAATGTGAAAACCCTAACTCCCAAAGCCATGTCTCCTTTTTATTATCGGGATCAAGACCGACAGGAAATCGGTTTAATCTTTTTGGGCAGTGATGCGGTAGGAAATTTTCCTTTGTATCAGCTAGGGATCAATTATGATCTTAACCGGAAACAATGGCAGACTGATACGATCTGTCAATTAAATCTTTTTCCTCCGTTAGGAATGGTTTTAGGCTATAAAAGTGTGCAGAAACGCCCTCTCTATTTGGAGGTGAACTATCCGCTCGTCACTCGCCTTTCCCCGGGCGTTTCCGGGTTCTCCCTTGGTTCTGCCTTAAATTATGGCCGTGATCAGGGAGCGGAAATTACCCCCTATGCTTCCCTTGGCTTCCAGTACCCTGGGATGACTGCCCGGCTGAAGTTGGAGGTTCCAATGGAAGATCAATCCTGGGGCGGTGATACTGACCGGATTGGGTATTACGGTGAATTAACGGTTGGACAAAGCTGTTTCGGAGGAGAACTGGTTTTAAAGGCTAATGGTCTTTATGACCCAGAGAATCAGGACCGGATTTTCCCGCGGATCAGGGGTTATAGAAAAGCATTAACCGCGAAAAAGGGAGGGGTATATACCTTTGAGTATTCTCACTCGCTTCTTCCGGTCCGCAAAGGCTCCTGGTTTTTCAGGATGTACTTGGAAGATTTGTGTTCTTCCCTCTTTATGGATGTTGCTGTTCCAAATGAGGGGGAGTATCAATTATCGTACGGGTTAGAATTATATCAGGAGATCAAGGTGGATCTGGGGCTGATGATTTTCACAATTAATCCGGGAATGGGGATCGGGTACGATCGTGACGGAAATTTCTTTACTCAGATAGTGCTTAAAGGTTGGATGTGAGGTGGCAGGTGGGACTTGATTATTTTATACATATTTATTATAAAGCTAGTGATTAAAGATATAAAAGTGCAAAAAAGGGGACTTTCCCCAATTATGCGTCTCTTAAGGAATCGCATAGTTGATTGAATTGATTTACGATTTAACCAGGTTAAATGGAGGCGTAGGTAATTAGGTAATTCCCTCATATATTAATGAACTATTGATGAGCAGAAGGTGAATAAGTGTCTATTATTATTAAATTCACACTTAGAAATATTAGAGAGAAGAAGCTCAGGACATTTCTAATTTTACTTTCTATTATCTTGTCCTCAGCCTTATTTTTTGCCTCGACAGCTATTTCTACTACAGTGGAAATGATGATTTTGGAGCAGATGCGAAAATATATTGGCAATGCTGATCTTATGATCAGCGCAGGAAGACAAGCAAAAAGCGGTTTTATTTCCCCTAATTTACTGGATAATTACCAAGGAGGGCTGAAATACGCTGTCGGTATGGTGCATGGGTATGGCGAATATAAGGCCAAGGGTGAAACTATCCAAATTCGAATACAAGGCATTAACTTAGAAGACTTGGACAAGATGAACCCCATAATACTGGAACAACAGCACGAATTGAGTCCTTTTAAAGGGAATAAGGCGATCATTGGGAAGGGAATGGCTGAAAAATATAACTTGAAACCCGGTGACCCAATAGGAATTAATATGCACGGGTTTAAAAAGTGGTTTATAGTTTCGGGAATTTCACAGCCTATGGGTCCTTTTGCCGAGGATGGGGAGAGTACCTATATTGTTGTCCCCAGAGAAACAATGGCGGGGCTTTACGGCAAAAAAGGCAAGGTAAGTACATTATATGTAGGGCTTGAGGATTCTTCTAGTCAGGATCTGATGGTGGAGGAGCTTTCAAAGGCTTACTCTCTGTACAGGGTAGAACCTACCATCTCCAAGGCAAGGATAAAAAGTGAAACTCAGCAAATATCAGCAATGTTTTTAGTTATTGTTGCCTTTGTTTTGATTTTGAGTATGTTTATAATCTATACTTCTTTCAAAGTAATCATGGCTGAACGCCTTCCCGTCATCGGGACCTTTCGCAGTATTGGCGCCACGAAAAAAATGACAAATCGTGTTTTAATGATGGAAAGCCTGATCTATGGAATTTTAGGAGGCATAATAGGAGATATTTTGGGAATCAGTATTTTAAAGCTGATGATCAGGCAAATTACGTCTCCCTGGATGTCAAATATTGATATTAAAGCTTATTATACTTTAGGACAATTAATGATGGGATTTGGTGTTGGTTTTGTTTTAGCACTAATCAGTTCTTTTTTACCGATTAGAAAGGTGGCTAAGATTCCAATAAAAGATATTGTATTGAATGCTATTGAAAAAAAAGTTAAAAAACAGCGATGGAAAACTATATTGGGGATCTTATTTTTAACGATAGGCATTATCGGGCCTAGGATTGTACCTGAAAAGATAGAAATAGCCGTGGATATTATATGTATGTTCTTACTGGTGCCTGCTGTTGTAATGCTTGTACCCTATATCACCAATGCTTTTCTAAAGGTATTTCAAACCATATATGCGGGTGTCTTTGGAAATGAAGGAATATTGGCTGCCCAGAACCTAAGAGATAATAAAAACAGTTTGAATAATATTATTTTATTGGGCATGTCCATTTCGGTGCTGCTAATGATTACTACTTTAAGCCAAAGCATAGTCAATGATACGGTAAATTACTATAAGGATCATAAATATGATATAGCTTTTTGGTCCTGGCCGATGGATCGTTCCACAGAAAGCAGGCTTCTTGCCGTAGATGGAGTTGATGACACCTATGGGGAATATCAAAAATACGGGAAGATTGAAGTTGTGGGGAAAAATGCTGAAATACGGTACATGCTTGGGGTTAATAAGACTAAAACACTTAATTATCTGGACTTGGATATTGAGGGTGAAGTAGAAAAGTTGTTGGAAGAGTTAGATGAAGGAAGAAATATCATTGTTACAAATATATTTAAAGATGAATATGGAATTGAAAAAGGAGATTATTTAAAACTAAAAGCTGAAAGAGGTATATTGGACTACAAAGTAATAGGATTTTTTGAATCAAATTACTATGAGGGCAAATATGCGCTTATTAGCGAGCGTTATTTAAAATCTGATTTGGCGGTCAAGCAGTATGGCGAGATATATATAAAAACAAATAAAGATGCGGAAGAAGTAGTAAAAAACATTCAAGAGAAGTTTAAAAATAGAAATCCATGGGTGAGAGCAATAAAAGAAATAATGAAAGAGAACATGGAAAGTAATAGCAAGATATTAGGAATATTTAAAGGTTTTGGAATTCTGGCATTGGTTATTTGTGTGTTCGGTGTGTTCAATAATCTGATCATTAGCTTTATTGATCGTAAGCGCTCGCTGGCTATTATGCGGTCAGTGGGGATGAATAAAAAGCAAACGATAAAAATGATTTTTATAGAGGCTTTCACTGGAGGTTTAATCGGTGGTTTGATCGGCATAATAATTGGTTTACTTCTTGTAATGAATATATACAAGCTGATTGAAGCAATAGGAGGCTCGATGAAGGATTTTATACAAATTTCATGGATTTCCTTGGTTGTTGCGATGGTTGCAGGGGTTGTTATTACCATTGTGGCCTCGGTAGGGCCGGCTTTAAAATCTTCGAAGTTTAATATAATTGAAGCTATTAAATATGAATAAAGCTTTTTGCGTTGTATCCTTTTTAAAAAGGTCCCAATACAATATATAGTGTTTGACT
>DHOO01000088.1:0-21710 GCA_002409975.1 Firmicutes bacterium UBA5388 | reverse complement strand
TTGACTGGTATTAGGCTATCAATATATTGTATCGGGGTAATTAAGTCAAAGGACAACGCAAAAAGCCGGAATAGGAAGTGGGAAGATGGGAATTATTCAAGCAATTGATTTATGTAAGACATACAAGCTAGGAGAAGTAAGTATAGAAGTATTAAAGGATGTTAATCTGGTAATAAATCAAGGGGAGTTTGTTTCGCTGATGGGGCCCTCAGGTTCAGGGAAGAGTACCCTCCTTTACTTGCTTGGCGGTCTGGACAAACCCACCTCCGGGAGTATCAGGCTGAAGGGAAGAGAATTGTCGGTTATGAAAGATAAGGAAGAAAGTAAAATGCGGAGAAGGGAAATCGGCTTTGTTTTCCAGTTTTATAATCTGGTCCCTAATCTGAATTTGGAGGAAAACATAATGCTTCCCATCTTATTGGATGGTAAGAAGCTAAAGAACTATAGGAGCAGGTTGGATGAGATTCTAGAGCTTGTAGGCCTTGCGGATAGAAGAAAGCATACGCCCAGAGAATTGTCCGGAGGGCAGCAGCAGCGGGTCGCCATTGCCAGAGCATTGGTCAATGAGCCAGATGTTATTTTGGCGGATGAACCGACAGGAAACCTTGACAGTAAAACCGGAACGGAGATCCTGGAGTTATTTAGAACAATAAACAAAGAAAAAGGCAAAACCATAGTGCAGGTTACACACTCATATGAAGCAGCACAATATGGGGCACGAGTAATAAACGTAAAAGACGGAAGGGTGTGGGAATAATGAAAAAAGTATTATTAACGATTTGTTTGGCGACAATAATTTTATTTACAGTAGGTTGTGAAAAAAAAGAGGCGGAGAAGGCAATAGCCCAGCAGGAACAAGAACAGCCTAAGGCGCCAATCCAACAAACTGTCCAAGCTTTTGGCGTGGTTAAGACAAAACAAATCAAAGGTATTATGGTAGATTTGCCTGCTTCTATTGAAAAAGTACATGTGCAGGAGGGGCAGAGAGTAGGCAAAGATGATGTGCTGATTACACTAAGTTTAAAGGAAATTGAAGATCAGATTAAAGAGAAAGAGTATTCTTTAGAAATTGCGGAATTGGAATTACAAAAACTTTTAGAAGAGATATGTGATAAGAGTAATGAGAATATTGATGATGAGCCTGAAATTATTGAAGCAAAATATAGTTTAAGAAAAACTCAAATAGAATATGAAAAGTTGGAAAGGGATTTAAAAAATAAAGAAACTATGCTCAGAAAAGGAGGAATATCGCAAAATGAGTTTGACGATTCTAAAGTTATCCTAGAACAAAAACAAAAGGAAATTGAGTATGAGCGGATTAAAGTGGAGGACGCAAAAAACAAGCGGCGGATTTCCAATAATAAGGATGCCTTAGATATAAAGATTAGAGAAAAAAATATAGCTTTACAAAAATCGCAACTTCAAACATTAAAAGATAAGATTGCGGAAAGCGGCATAAAAGGGAATAAAATAGTATGCGCTCTTTCTAATGGAGTCATCGAGAAAATTAATAATGCGGCCGGTGACCGTCTAAATGCTGAAAAACAGATTATGAGCATTTTGGATTTGGATACATTAATAGTACAAGCCAATGTGGCTGAAGATTTTATTAAGGATATAAAGGTGGGAAGCAAAGCGATTATTAATCCTTTGGCTAACCCGGATAAAGAATATGAAGGAAAGATTTCAAGGATCTCAAATATAGCTGTGCAGGATAATGGAGAGACGGTAGTGCCTGTGGAAATAACCATTACAGAGGTTGATGATTTTTTATTACCCAATTTTAATATAAATATCAAAATAATAGTGCCATAACAATGCTTTAACAGTAAATGGAGTATAATCTGATCATGAGATTATACTTAACAATGTTGTATATAAGGGCTTGTTAAGGTAAAGAGTATATATTATAATAAAATCTGCGGTTGTCCAGGAAACCCGCGAGAACAAAACTGGAGGTGTTTTTATTATGTCGAAGAACAGTGAACTCCCCATTTCTCCTTTGTATTTTATTCTCTCTTCCTTCTTTGTTACTTCCCTTCTCCTTTCTAATATTATTGCCGGGAAAATGGCCACCTTTTTTGGGCTGACCTTGCCTGCCGCCGTTTTTCTTTTTCCCTTAACTTATATTTTTGGGGATATTTTAACAGAAGTATACGGGTTTAAAAAAGCGCGGTTTACGATTTGGATTGGCTTATTCGCCAACTTATTTATGGCTTTGGTCTTTGTGTTGACGCTGGCTTTACCTTTTCCGGAGTTCTGGGGGCGCCAAGAAGCTTATCAAACGGTGTTAGGAATGACCCCGCGGTTGGTGGGAGCGTCAACGATTGCTTATTTTGCGGGGGAATTTTTAAATTCAGCTGTTTTATCAAAGCTAAAATTGAAAACAGCGGGGCGGATGCTCTGGGTGCGTACCATCGCTTCAACCATTGTGGGGGAAGGAATTGATACCCTCTTATTTATTACCATTGCTTTTCTGGGGACGATGCCGTGGGGAACGCTTAAAAATGTGATGTTAGCCCAGTATTTATGGAAAGTAGCGTATGAAATTGTTGTTACTCCCTTAACCTATCTAGTGGTTGGCTGGGTTAAGAAAAAAGAAGGGGTGGATGTATACGATCATGACGTTAAATATCATCCCTTTAGTTTAGATTGGAGGCGAGATCATGAATGAATACGGATTTACCGCTTTAGGAAAAAACGTAAGAAAACCTTCGCGAACCTTAGATACTTTTCCCAAACCGGGAGGGGTCGAGACGGTAATCATGGAGAGTGACGAAGTCACCAGTCTTTGCCCGGTAACCGGACAGCCGGACTGGGAGACGGTGACGATTGAATATGCTCCGGATCAGGCGTGCATTGAGAGTAAAAGTTTGAAATTATATTTATGGAGCTTTCGTGAAGAAGGAGCTTTTTGTGAAGCGCTGGCCGCTCAGATTGCTAAGGATGTGGCGGCGGCCTGTAAACCCTTCTGGGTGGAAGTGGTGGTCGCACAAAAACCGCGGGGTGGTGTGAAACTGGTTGCTAAGGCCAGAGTTGATGGCAAGGAAAAGTAATGCAAATTAGAATTAGTTACTGATGGCTGCCTCTTGTTGGTGGCTATTTTTTTGTTTTTAAATTACTCTTTCTTTGTTGGTGGATTTAAGGAATTGCTCAATTAGGTTATTTAAGATTAACTATAAGATAAATCCTTTATGCTTGTCGAGGCGCCCGGCCATGATTTATTGAAAAAAGGCTCTGAGTGGGCTTTTTTTATCCTTAGACGATAAAAAGATGGTATAATAGAAAATGTCATATTGTGTGCCAATAA
Organism: Firmicutes bacterium UBA5388; assembly: GCA_002409975.1. Classification (GTDB taxonomy): domain Bacteria; phylum Bacillota; class UBA4882; order UBA10575; family UBA10575; genus UBA5388. Next base: position 18,400 of record DHOO01000088.1, on the reverse strand, counting down.
GATTCAAACAATTTAGGAATTTAAACAAGAAAGTAAAGAATAATGTTGTCTCAAGAAATAACGGATAATTGATGGAGGAAAATCATATTGAAGCAACTGGGGTTAAAGAAACAGTGGGAGAATAGGCTCAGCTTTCGTTCACATCCGATGTGGCAAGAAATTACGATTATTACATTGCCTGCGCTTGTTGAATTAGTGATGTCTACCTTGTTTGGAATGATTGATATGATGATGGTAGGAAGGTTAGGACCTGCGGCGATTGCTTCAGTAGGCTTGACTAATCAGCCTTTTATGCTGTTATTGGCTGTTTTTGCGGCGGTTAATATTGGGACAACTACTTTGGTAGCATGGAATATTGGTAGTCGACAAATAAACCAAGCGCGGGCGGTGACTCGTCAAATTCTTGTGATTAATACTATTTTAGGAGCGGTCATGGGCACGTTGGGTGTACTCTCGGCGCGCCCGATTGTTAGCTTTATGGGCGCCCAACCAGATACCATTGATCTTGCTACCGCTTATTTTCAAATTGTGGCTTCGGGTTTGCTTTTTCAAGCTCTTACGATGGGTATTACCGCTTCCTTACGGGGGGCCGGGGAGACCAAAATTCCGATGCTTTATAATGTCGGAAGTAATTTGCTAAATGTCTTTGGTAATTATGTGTTGATCTATGGAAAACTAGGATTTCCGCAATGGGGGGTAGCAGGGGCAGCCGTTTCTACTACTGTCGCCAGGTTTCTTGCTTGCTTGGCGGGATTTTATGTTATTTATTTTTCTCATCGATCGAAAATTTTTATAAACTTTAAAGATGATTACCGGATTGATTGGCATACCATAAAAAAAGTATTTTCTATAGGTCTTCCAGCAGCTTTGGAACAGTTTATATTACAAAGTGGTTTAATATTATTTGCTAAGACCGTATCAAGCCTTGGCACGTTAAGTTTTGCTGCCCATCAGATTGGTGTTAATATCAGCGGTTTATCATTCTCCCCTAGTTTAGCGTTTTCGGTGGCAGCTACTACGCTAGTGGGTCAAAGTTTGGGCGCTAATGATGAACAAAAAGCAGAAAAGTACGCCAAAGTTGTGCAAAAAATGGCAATAACGGTGGCTGGTTTTATGGGGCTAATGTTTATTTTGTTCTCGCATGCGTTTGCCAGTTTATATACTTCGGACCTGGCGGTAGCAGCGGCGGCCGGTACGATTCTTAAAATTTTAGCGCTTGCGCTACCAGGTCAGTCGACCCAGCATTCTTTGGCAGGCGCTCTTCGTGGAGCTGGTGATACTATGTATCCTTTATATGCGTCAGCTTTGGGTATTTGGGTCTTTCGGGTAGCGGCGGCCCGTATTTTTGTAACTGTTTTCCATTGGGGTTTAATTGGGGCCTGGGTTGCCTTTGTCTTAGATCAATATACCCGTACGGCTGTGATCTATTTTCGTTTCCATTCGGGAAAATGGAAGCAGGTCCGGGCTAGGGTGGAGAAACAAGCATAAAAAAGTAAGTTCCCCCCTTCCATGTTAACTTATTCAATAAAGACAGACTAACTTATATCATAAGTTATTTGAAATTAATAATTTGAAACATTAGCCAAAGGAGACGAGGAATTGGTGCGGAAAATATAAGTTAATAGCAAACATATATCAGATCAACCATAACAAAGCTAAGAGGCCGACGATCATCATCAAAGAAAAATCATGTTGAACTGGGAGGAAGGAGCGCGGTGAAAAAAATCGGAGTTTTGACTGGTGGCGGAGATTGTCCGGGTTTAAATGCGAGTCCGGACCCGGTGCGGTTGGGTGGTATCGGTGGGGAAATTGCTAATGAATTAGAAGAGATGACTGGTTTTGAAACCAGAGTTACGGTGCTGGGCCATCTACAAAGGGGTGGAAAACCCTCAGCTTTTGACCGTATTTTGGCGAGCAGGTATGGAGTGGCGGCGGTAAGAATGGCCACCCAGGGCATGTTTGGCATGATGGCTAGTCTCCAAGGAACAGAGATTTCTGCTGTCCCGATTGCAGCGGCGATTAAAGAGCTAAAAACGGTCCCGCCTGACGGAGAATTAGTGCGCACCGCCCAGAGTATTGGGATTAATTTTGGGGCGTAAGCGGAGTTTGATGAACGGACATCAGAAATAGGTTGCGTTATCGTAAACCATAGATATTCGAACGATACATGCGGTGGTCTGGGGGCGGTGATTAATCCACCCCCTATTTTAATTAGCGATTTCTTTATTTTCTTAACGCTCTTCTGAAGCAGTGGGATTTTGAATTAAAGTTGCCACGATAAACACATGACTATGCATATCTTCTACCGAGGTGGCGGCGGTTACACCATGGACATGACCGATATGAACATTATTCTCATCGTACACAGGAACCGCTTCTCCGGTAATGACTTCAATCATATGAAAGTGACCACTATAAAAGTCTGTATTGGTATTCATCACGTGGACATGGCTGTTACCGGCGGGTTTTACTTGACCGGTAACCCCGGCGAAGCGGTGGTTATGACCTAATCCCATTTCACATTGGGAGGTAGCCACCATGGTGCTTCCTAAGAACTCATGGACATGGGATTGGTAGTGTTCTGTCAATTTTTGAGCAGACAAATTAATCCCTCCCTTCCAGGTTAACTTATTCAAGTTCGAAGGAGGTTGGTGGTTGTCTCCATAATTTGTGAAAAAAGCTAATGCTTTATAATTATTTAAAAAATAAGATCCTTAAGTTGGTCTGGTTTTAATAGTTTCACTGTGTTTCGATAGTAATCAATTAAACCTTCTTCTTTCATGACTGACAGTTCACGGGAGAGGGAGGGACGGGGGATCCCCAGCAGATCAGCCATTTCATGGCGCTTGTAGGGGAGGGTAAGGAGCGGTGTTTTTTGTTGCAGGTATTCTTCCATTAGGAGGTTGGCGATCTTTTCTCTGATGGTTTTATAGGACAAGGTCTTTACTTTGCGGTTGAGCATCAAAATCTTATTAGTTAAAGCTTGGAGGAAATTTTCGAGAAAAAGTTCGTTTTTAATGCAAAGTTGTTTGATCTCTGCTTTGGATATTAAAAAAATACAAGAAGCGGTCACAGAGAGAATAGTTGCCGGAAAACGGTGTTCCTGAGAAAAGATGATCACTTCTCCGAACAGGTCCCCTTTAGCTAAGAGATCGAGGACTACTATTTTCCCTGAAGAGTGGGATTTTTGAATTTGAATGTTTCCGGAAATGATGATGCCAAGATGTTCGCAATTATCTCCTTCCATGGCGATTAACTCGCCTTTTTTATAGCTTTTGAGCTGATATGAAACTGTAGCAAGGAGTTGTTCAAGCTTATCTTCTTCAATTCCCTTAAAAAGAGAGGAAAAGGTTAATACAGGGATCACTCCAGATTTTAAAATTTGATGACCCTCCTTTTGTAACCTATGTTACCGACAGTATGATTGAATTATACTATAGTTTAAATGAGGAAGCAAAAAAACTCAGGCAGTCGTTCCGCCGACTACCGTCCGTGCGCCTGAAAGGATGGAAAAAGAGGGATGAGCTTCGAAGAGAAGTCACGAAGGCCATCCTTAAATACGAGCGACGAGAGTATTTTAAAGAGGTGATACGATGATGAGAAAAATTATTCAGATTGATGAAGAAAAATGCGATGGCTGTGGTCTTTGTGTTGCGGCCTGTCATGAAGGGGCAATTGAGCTTATTGATGGAAAAGCAAAGCTAGTCAGTGATGAGTATTGCGATGGGTTAGGAGATTGCCTGCCGCAATGTCCACAAGGAGCAATTACGATGATTGAACGGAAAGCGGCGCCCTTTGATGAAGTAAGTGTTAGAAAAAGGCAAAAAGCTTTAGCGGAGAAAAGAAATGAAGAGCTAACAACTTGCAGTTGTCCAGGAAGTATGGGGAAGGTAATTGAAAAAGATGGCGATGACCAGTGCTCTTGTGGTCATGATGAAGAAAAAGAAGAGAGCTTACTGGGTTGCGGTTGTTCGGGGAGCATGGCGAGAGTGCTCGAAAAAAATGAAGGTGGAGAATGCTCCTGTGAGCAGAACGGTGGCAAGCAGGTCCAGGCTCAAAGCTGCTGTCGTTCAGAATTACGCCAGTGGCCGGTGCAGCTTTCGTTGGTTAACCCGGGCGCCTCTTACCTGAAAAACGCCCATTTATTGATTGCCGCTGATTGTACGGCCTATGCCTATGGTTCATTTCATCAGGAATTTATAAGAGACCGGATTACCCTGATTGGTTGTCCTAAATTGGATGATAGCAATTACTATACGGAAAAGCTGACCGAGATCTTTAAGAAAAATACGCCCAAAAGTATTACCGTCGTTAGGATGGAAGTGCCATGTTGTGGCGGAATAATCCGCGCGGTCAAGGAAGCCATGCTACGGGCGGAGACAATTGTACTTTATAACGAGGTGGTTATCTCTACGGAAGGCCACATAATTAATAATTTATAGTCAATACCATTGTTATTATTGGAAAAGGGCAAGAGAAACCTCCGGCATTGACATAAATATTATTTTTATATACAATCAAATTAGCTAAAAATATAAATTAGCTAATTTGGAGGGGCGAACGATGGAAGTATCATCCACGGAGGTACAGAACAAATTCGGTTGCTATTTGAAACTGGCGCAGTTCGAAGAGATAATCATTACAAAGAACGGAAAGAAAGCAGCGGTTATTAAAGGGTATACAGAAACAGAAAAAGACTTATCCATTATGGCTGATCATGCGGAAGTATATGATTGGCGGAGTGAAAGATGTCCTATGAGGATTTTCTAAAGCTTTCGGAGGAAAGTGAAAACCGGTATGAGTATATTGACGGGGAAGTATACCTACTTGCCTCACCTACTTATAGCCATCAGAATATTGTGATGGAATTAGCCAATGTAATGTACAATTGGTTCAAGGGAAAAGAATGCCGACCGCTGACGGCGCCCTTTGATGTTACCCTAACTAAGGATGGTAACAAGAATGTTGTCCAACCGGATATCGTGGTGATTTGTGATATCGAAAACATTAATGAAAGGGATCGATATACGGGGGTTCCTACCATGGTAGTTGAAGTTCTCTCCGAGACCACACGGCAGAAGGATATGGTGAGAAAGCTGAATGTATATTTTTTTGGCGGTATAAAGGAATACTGGATTGTTAGCCCTTTACGAAAAGAGGTCTATGTGTACTGTTTTACAGAGCAGGACATTAAAGAATATCGTGTGTATAAAGAGGTTGAAAAAGCAGAATCCATGGTTTTTCCAGGTTTGGAGATTCCTCTGGAACAGATATTTACCTAGCCGGGTGAGTCGACAAGCGTCGAAGGCCACTTTTATTGGTTGTTCACGCCGACTGTTTTTCGCGCCCGGTGAATCAACAAGTTGTTCATGCTGGTTTCCTAATGAACACGAAGTGATTTAATCAGGACCAGATGAATCAACTAGGGCTATTTTCTAGGTATTATCAATTAAAGGCGGGTGAATCAACAAAGGAGGCATTTCCCAGATCGCTTAAATAGAAGTTTTGGTAATTATGCAGTTCTCTCAATTGACAAAACTGGGATTAAGTCATATACTAAAAGATGTTTAATCCTTATATAGTAAGCTTTTGCTAGGCTAATTAAGGAATAATTAATGTGATGTAATGCTAATCCAGAACGGAATGGAGGGAGAACCTTGAAACATATTAAACCTGTTGTTCTGATGAAACTGCAATCGACGGCGAAAACAGGTGGTTGTGGGCGCTGTGCTAATTCATGTCAATCTGCCTGTAAGACCTCTTGCACGGTGGGCAATCAGGTCTGCGAGAGATAACTTTGGAGTATGGCCCGGGTGACCGGGCCTTTTATTTTTGTGAGGACGGTGAGAAAATGAACTGGCATGTGTTCTCCTTTTTAGAGCAGTACTATCTTTTTGATACCCCTTCCAATTCTTTATTTAATATTGATCGACCGACTTTTTTACGATTAAAGGCCGAATCTACAACAGAAGACGCTAGCAAATACCGGCAATTATATGAGAAGGAGTTTTCGTCGGCCGTTAATGAAGAAGTGGAGGAAGAACTCTTGATCTTAAAGCAAGAGGGTTATTTGGCCGAGGACGATCCTTTTCTTGAGAAGCCGGTCTTTAACTTAAAGCCAGACCTTAAAGCCCTCTGTCTCCATCTGGCGCATGATTGTCAGTTAAGGTGTGTTTATTGCTTCGCAGGGGGAGGGGCTTTTGGGGGGGACAAAAGCCTGATGTCTCCTGAAGTAGGACGAGCAGCTATTGATTTTCTTTGTTCGGCCTCGGGAGAGAAGGAACACCTGGAAGCGGATTTTTTTGGCGGGGAGCCTCTGCTCAATAAAGAACTTCTTTATGCCTTGGTCTTATATGGGGAAGAAAAGGCTTCCTCAGTGGGGAAGAAGATGCATTTTACTCTTACTACCAATACCTTGGAACTGAACCGGGAATTGCTGGAGTTTTTGCGTGAGCACAGGATGGGTTTGGTTCTTAGCCTTGATGGACGGAAGGAAGTAAATGACCGCATGCGGGGCAAAGGTTCCTATCAGCGGATTGTGCCTCGAATTTTGGAAGTAATCCGGGATTTCCCGGAGTTAACTCATTATGTGCGAGGGACTTTTACCCGGTATAATCTTGATTTTTGTCAAGATGTAAAGCATTTTTACGATTTAGGAATGCGCTCTATTTCGTTAGAACCGGTGGTTTGCGCGCCTGAGCTTCCCTATGCGATCCAAGAAGAGGATCTTCCTTATATTTATGAAGAGTATGATCGGTTAGCGCTGTTTTATTTAGAAACGCAAAAGCAAGGAGATCCGTTCAGATTTTTTCATTTCGTAGTCGATTTGAAAAAAGGTCCTTGTTTACCGAAGAGGCTATTGGGTTGCGGGGCGGGTTTTGATTATTTGGCTGTTACCCCCCAGGGAGAACTTTACCCCTGTCATCAGTTCGTGGGGGAGAAAACTTTTGCCTTAGGGGATGTCTTTACCGGAATAAAGGCGGCAGAGACCAGAGAGACTTTCAGGCAGGCTCGGCTGTATCAGAAGGAAGGATGCAGCCAGTGTTGGGCTAGATATTATTGCAGTGGCGGCTGTCATGCCCATGCCTATTTTGCCAATGGCAGTATTTTAAAACCGAATTATTTAGCTTGTAAGCTTCTGAAAAAAAGGCTAGAATGCGCTTTAGCCTTAAACGCGATGCAATTAGAAGAGAAAGCAAACACCCCGTAAGAGTACGGGGTGTTTTTGATCGGTAGGGATTTTCATCCGAGCAGAGCAATATAATTAGGTGTTGGCACGTATAGCAAGGTAGTCGTTCACGCCGGCTACCGCCCACACACGTGAAGTGATAAAAATACGAATTTCATGTGGAGCTTGTCTACAAAGGCTATCATTCACTACGAGTGACGAGTGACGAGTGACGAGCTGCGAGAGTATTTTAGATAAGGTGGTTACGATTATTATGGTTGAACAAAACTAAAGGGGCTGGGGGGAGCCCGGGAGAAACAGAAGGTGTAAGGCGCAATTACTATTAAAGTAACGATTATGGAGGGGGAAATGGTTAATTATAGTCTGATCCTGGTTTTAGGTTTGATCCTCGCTTCGGAGTTTGTAAATGGTTGGACAGACGCCCCAAATACGATTGCGACTGTAATTTCTACCAAGGCCATGAAACCAAAGGCCGCGGTTGTAATGGCCATGATCGGTAATATTATCGGAGCTTTTTACGGACGTGAAGTGGCTAGAACCATTGGCACGGGAATTGTTAAACCAGAGGCGATCAATCTAGTCACGGTAGGGGCAGCGATGGTCGGGATCGTAATTTGGGCGACCGCCGCTTCTTTTTTGGGCTTGCCAACCAGTGAGAGTCATGCCTTGATTGCCGGTTTGGCGGGAGCAAGTTTGGCAACAGCCGGTCCGGGAGTTTTGATTCTTGCCGGGTGGAAAAAAGTTTTTATCGGCTTAATTGTCTCTTTACTTTTTGGTTCGGGTGGTGGATTCGGAACCGCCTGGTTTATTCGGACTTTTTTTGCCGATGTGCCGCAGGAGAAAAGCAAACGGGTATTTAATGTCTTACAAATTATTGCTGCCGGGGGCATGGCGATCAGTCATGGCAGTAATGACGGTCAAAAATTCATTGGCATCTTCACGTTGGCGCTGGTTTTAGCCGGTTTTTTGCCAGCTTTTCAGATTCAACCATGGGTAATTATTCTTTGCTCCCTAATTATGGGCGTCGGCACTTCCGTCGGGGGCTGGAGGATTATTGAGAAGATTGGAACGAAGATGGTTAAGCTTGAACCTGATCAAGGCTTTGCCGCGCAATCCGCAGCGACAGCGGCTATTCTGTTTGCGACCAGTTTAGGAGCGCCTTTAAGCACTACCCATACGATTAATAGCGCGATTATGGGGGCTGGCGCCTCTCAGGGAAGCTCTGCTGTTAATTGGGGAGTGGTAACAGAGTTGGTAATTGCCTGGCTCTTAACTTTCCCTGTCTGCGGGGCGATTGGGTTTATGACGGCCCTTCTTTTTAGCTGCTTATTATAAGATTAAGATCGATAAGGTGTGAAAAATGGGCATAAGGAGTTTTAAATTAATTTTAAATCTAGAAAAAAAGTTGCGGTAAGTAAGGACGCCTTCTAAAGGTTAGACTAAGGGGAGAGGTTGTCACAAGAAGAGGGGGAGCAGCGGCAGAATAATGACTAACTTAAAAATGCTCATTGATAGCTTGAAAAGGCAGGAAAAGCTAGTTCGCGGAGACTATTTTCTTCCTGAGATTTGGAATTGTTTTGGTTTTAAAGATTATACTTTAGAAGAGAGTCGACCGGGAGAGATCGGAGTAGACCCCGGTCAGTTTTACCTTGAGGCTTTAAAGTATATTGCTGCGCAAGCCTCAGACAATAGCATCCCGGCGGAGCGCTCTTTTAAGAAGAATAATGGTAACCTTCTCTGCCACAAAATAATCTATAGCGCCTTTTTACGAACACTGACAGCTTGGGCTCATTATCCTGGCGAACCGGTTTGTCCTGGCACTTTCTTAAAGGCGATAGCCCTTCTTCCTTTCCTTAAAACGTTAGGGGCAGATATCATCTATCTCTTACCGGTCTTTGCTAACGGCGAGAAATATAAAAAGGGGGAATTAGGTAGTCCTTATGCGATTAAAAATTTCTATCAATTAGATTCGGGGCTTCATGATCAGTTGCTTGGGGAGATGACCGTTCCTTTATTGGACACCGAATTTAAGGCTTTCGTAGAAGCCAGCCATATATTGGGTTTGCAGGTAATGGTGGATTTTGTTTTCCGGACAGCTTCTCGCGATAATGATCTGATCAGTAGTCACCCGGAATGGTTTTATTGGATCGACCTTCGAGAAAATAAGGAGTTTTCTCCACCCATGGTGAAAAAGGTTAAGAAAGCATCGGTAATTAACCATCGAAATGTGGAAGTTCTATATAAATCTAGTGAGCTTGAGACTTACCTAGCAAAGTTTAGGCGTTCTCCCCAAGAGCTAGATCCGGCGAACTGGAAAGTCCTTCAGGAAAAGGATGAACTGAAGGGAGAAAATATCCTTGAGCTGGTAGAGAAGGAGTATGGAGTGACCACTGTGCCTGGTTTTTCTGATGTGCTTTGTGATCCCCAACCGCCATGGGAAGATGTGACGTATTTTCGCTTTTACTTCGACCATCATCAACAAGCCCGAAAATATGTAGAACCAGAGCAACCCCCCTATTTATTACAGGATGTCGCTTGCCTCAATCTCTACCAAGGCGAGCTCCCTAATCACGAATTATGGGAGTACATTATAAATATTATTCCTTATTATCGGCATAATTTTGGGATAGATGGGGCCAGAATCGATATGGGACATGCCTTGCCTCCGGCTTTAAACCGAGCGCTTAGTGAGAAGATTAGAGAGCAGGGAGAAGCCTTTATCCTCTGGTCCGAGGAGTTTAATGTTAAAAATTCGGTTGCCGCGAAGAATGAGGGGTACGATTTTATTACCGGGGATCTTTGGCAGGTCTATAAAGAGGTAGGTAATAAGGGCTTTTGTCGCCGACTCTTTAGTCGCTTATTATCGTCGGAACTTCCGCTGACGGGCGCGCTGGAGATCCCGGATTCACCGCGGGCGGCGCAGTTTTTTCAAGAGAAAACCCAATTGGAGCTGGTAGTATTTCTTAATTATTTTCTTCCGAAGGTGATTCCGCTAATTAATAATGGGATGGAACTGATGGAAAGACAACCGATGAATTTAGGTTTGGATCAGACTGGGGAAGGTCGGTACGTTCTGGAGAAGGAAGATCCGATGTATGGGAAACTAGCTTTCTTTGATAATTATCGACTCCATTGGCTGAATAAGGACCGAGATGTTATGCTCTCCTTGTTGCAGACAGCCGCCTTTTTACGGAAGCGTTTTATTCATCTGCTCAATGAGGTTTATTTAAGCAATGGCTGTTACCGGCTGACAAGAAAAAAGTTGATCTATTTTTCTTATTTTGACCCAGACCAGGAGCAGTTATTGATTTTTGTAGCGAATAGGGGGCTTCGGGCTCAGACCGGGGTAACTTTTGGAGAGCTCTTACCTGGAGAACTCAGAAGAAAATTTTCAGAGATAACTCTCGTTTATGCGCGGGGAAAAGAGGTTACTGAGCAATGGTCGCTTAAGGAGAAACGTTGGCTAAAACCTGGGGAAGTAGTCATCGGAGTTGTGGAGTAGCTTGAAACTTGGAGGGAGAACTTGAATGAAAGACAATCCGGTCACCGGTAAGATACCAACCGTGGCTTACTTTTGTATGGAATTTGGCCTGCATGAAGACTTTAAAATCTATTCAGGGGGGTTAGGGATTCTTGCTGGCGATATTTTGAAGGCGGCACGGGATGAAAATTACCCAATGGTAGGAGTAGGAATTCTTTGGCGACAGGGCTATACCAGGCAATTAATTGATCGTAATGGGCTGGTCTATGATAGCTTTTATGAGTATCGTTATGATTTTTTGGAGGATACGGGAACAACAGTGCAAGTAAGGATTAGAGGGCGGCAAGTTAAGTGTAAAATCTGGAAGTGCGCTTGCTTTCAAAATGTCCCTTTATATCTGTTAGACACTAATCTGCCGGAGAATGAAGATCGTTTACTTACCGGACAATTGTACGGCTGGTTTTCGGAAGAACGGGTCGCGCAGGAGATGATTTTGGGGATCGGTGGGATCCGCGCTTTAAAGGAACTCGGGTTGAAGATAGATTGCTATCATTTTAATGATAGCCACCCGGTGTTGGCCGGTATTGAGTTAATCCGGGAAAAAATTGAGAGTCAGGGATACTCCTTTGCCGAAGCGCTGGAGGAAACCAAGAAACAGATTGTCTTTACTACTCATACGCCGGTTAAAGCGGGAAATGAGGTTCACGAACATGAACTTCTACGATATATGGGGGCTTATAATGGTCTTACCTTTGGTGAGATGTTAAAACTGGGCGGTGAACCTTTTAGTATGACAGTAGCCGGGATGAGACTCGCTAAAAGAGTAAATGCGGTGGCTCAATTACACGCGCGGACTGCTAATAAAATGTGGAGCTCTGTTCAGGGGGTTCCTCGGATTATCGGGATTACTAATGGTGTACATAATGGAACGTGGCAAGATCCAGAGCTTGCCCGCGCCTACCGGCGGGGAGCAGACCTGTGGGCGCCACATTTGGCGGCTAAACGGCGGCTTCTGCAAGAGGTGCTCTTACGGAATGGCGTTAAATTAAAAGAAGAGGTCTTAACTATTGGTTTTGCCCGGAGGCAGGTTCCGTACAAAAGAGGCGACCTGATCTTTCGAAAACCGGAAGTGATCGATTCTTTGTTAAGAAAAGGAAGGCTGCAGTTGCTCTTTGCCGGGAAAACTCATCCCAATGATCTTGAGGGGAAGAAGATCATTAGCCACCTCTATAGGATGACTACTGTTTACCCGGAAAGTGTGGTTTTTCTTGAAGATTATGATATGAAACTCGGTCGGTTAATGACCAGCGGGTGCGATTTGTGGCTTAATAACCCGAGAAGACCCAAGGAGGCCAGTGGGACTTCAGGTATGAAGGCGGCCATGAACGGTGTCCTAAATTTTAGCGTTTTGGATGGATGGTGGCCTGAAGGCTATCAGCCGGGCTTAACCGGCTGGCAGATTGGGGATGGCTACGAAGGACCGGAACAGGACAAGGTGGATACGGAATCACTTTATCAGGTCTTATTGACAGAAATTATCCCCACCTATTATGAGCGACGCGAAAAATGGCAGGAGATGATGCGCGTCAGCATCGAGATGGCAGAGGAAAGGTTTTCTGCCGCTCGCATGCTCCGCGATTATTATGAGCAGCTCTACAAGATTAAGGAAGCGCCTAAGTGATTTTTTAAACTTAACGACAAAACAGTGATCGCCTACAGAATTCTACGATGTTTGTCAAGGCGTTCGGCATTGTTTTAAATCATCTTTTTTTATTTGTCACTAGGCTGTTCTTTTACTTCAAGCGCCAGTCTCCTCAAACCGGCATCTGTGAGGAGATCAATTATCCTGACGACCGCTTCATAGCGACAATCCCGGTCAGCCCTTACTAAAATTGGAGTTAAGGGGTCTTCCAGCCGTAGAATTTCCGATAAAGCGAGAACTGAAACTTGAGAGCCTTGATAATATATAAGACCGCTTTGTTCCAGCTCTAAAAGGAGAAAATCGTGTTCGGGAAGAGTAACAATACTTTCGGTATGTTGGACGACAGGCAGTTCAAGTTCTAAACGGCGATGCTGCTCAGCAAAAACCGTGGTCAGCATAAAAAAAGCGATCAGAGTAATCAGGACATCAATGAGGTTGATAATCTCCACTCGGGGTTGGGGTAAAGGACGGAGAGAAATTTGTTTCTTACTCATTGACCTCCTCCTCTGGTTGGGAATTATATCTATAAACATATTTTTCCAGAAGTGAAGAGAAGTAGTTATAAAAGACCAGTCCCACTACAGTGATGATTAAACCAACCGCCGTTGTCAGCAGGGCTTCACTAATTCCGAGACTGATCGCTTGTGGGTTATAGACTGTTACCTTGTCGCCTAACAGATGAAAACATTTCATTAGTCCGGTGACCGTGCCTAATAGCCCAAGCAGCGGCGCGATGATGATAATCGTATTTAAAGCAGTGAGACGGTTCCTCAGGATTTCAATAATGACTGCCGGCCTTTCGTACGAACCTAAAGGTTTTTTCATATAAGTAGAAAACACCATCAAGCGCTCAATTACAATGGCGACCATTAGAATTGAGCAAGCCAGTAAAGGCCAGATAAAAAACCCTCCTTCTTCCAGCAAAAGCATAATTATTCCTCCAATTCGAAGATTACTTTGATGACAATCAATTTTTCGTTTAAAGCTTCCGGTTGTTGGGGCGGCCATTGATATTGCCATTGTTTTACCGCCTCCAGCGCTGCTTGGTCTAAGAGCTCAAAACCGGATGAAGTTGAGACAGAAGCTTCCGCCACTTTTCCTTCTTTATTGATGAGCGCCTGTAAACAGACCGTGCCCTCCCAACCCCTTCGTCGCGCTTGACGCGGATAAACCGGATTAAGATGATAGCTCTTCACCGGATCATTTTGAACTTCAGGCCAAGTCGGGACCACCGACTTTGTTTCATACTCGTATAGAGTATCATTAGATGCCGGCTCATGGCTTAAGGGAGCAACAGGCTTATTTTCGGAAATTACTTGCCCAGTATTTACTGTCAGCTTTTCAGTGGAGGAGGAAACACCTGTTTCCTCCTCAGTGGTAGAAGCCTCCTTCTGCTTCATGCTGGTCGAAGTTAAGGAAGAAACGGCTCTTTCACTTTCTTGCGGCAGGGATGGTTCCGGTTCCATGTCATGAGGAAGCTGTTCTGTTCCTGTTTTTTCAATGAAGGGCACGACCGGCGAAGGTCGTGCCTCCACCGTGGGTGCTTGTTTCTGGAGGGGCCGAGGCCCGTTGACCTCTGCCGGTGCGGTTTCGACAATTGGCGGCGCTTCCCCAACGACCGGTTGCGCCACAGTGAGGACTGATGGCTCGACCAGGGAAATAATCTGATGGGTGGGGGGAGCAGGAATACTCCTCTTCTGCCGGGCAGGAGAGAAGGGCAGGTTGGCGCCTGCCCAGCATAATACAAGAACATGGAGAAGGATTGAGATGATTAGGGCTTTGAACAACAAAGAAAACACCTCAGTAGTGATAACTTAAGTTAAATTGGAAATTTCTTTTTGGCATCGGATAGTTCTTATGAATTTCATAAACCGCATTGGTAATATTTTCGGCGTCTAAGCTACAGGATAAAACATCATTGAACTTATACTGCAGGCCGACGGAGAAGAGAGCGTAGTCTGGCATGGCGACATCCTGCCAATTTTCATCTTTTTGCTGATTACGGTTGGCGATAAATTGGCATCCGGTTTTTACGTTGAACTTTCCTAAAGTGGCGCGGGCTTTAAGGTTTAACCGGTGTTGACCAAAGACATTTAGATCCCGGTTGTATTTCTTGGTTTGCGCGTCCCAGCCTAGTTTATTAAGGAAGGTGTAGCCGATACTGGTAATAACCGGACCCCAGTTATGTTCCGAACGCAGGTTGAAACCGGTGGTTTTTAGTTTATCAATATTTTCCGGCATGTATTTACCATCAGCAAAAGTCCAGACAATACCGTCGTTTAGATGCGATTGAAAAAGATTAGCCGATAAGGAAGAGCGCGAACTTCTCCAGTTACCGGTCACTTCCAGTTTATGCCCCTTTTCTGGTTTAAGATTGGGGTTTCCGTAAGAATTCCATGCTAAATCAGTATAGTATAAATCATTGATTGTTGGCGCGCGGAAAGCAGCGCCAATATTGATCCCTAGGTTCAGCCGGTCGGAGAGAAAACCGATCACGCCAATCCGGGGGGAAAGCGCTGAAAGGTCAGCGATCTGATCCCAGCGCAGACCGGAGTGGAGCAGCAGGTAGTCGTTGAGGTCCCACAGGTCTTGAAGGTAAACCCCAACTTCGTGCCGCTGGTGATCGCCGGTGGTCGTGCTTTTGAAAGTGTCATAGTAGTAAGACAAGCCGTTCAAAAGCCGGTGGTTTTCCCCTTCGTAGCAATAAGAGAGATCGGTTCCCCATCTTTGAGAGAGGTGAGAATCCTGAGTATTCATGGTTAAGTCTTCGTAGGAGTTATCCCAGGTCTGGTAGAAGAGTTTACCTTCCCCGTAACCGACGCCCAGACCTTTCTTGCCTGACAAGTTTAAGAAGAAATTTTCATCGGTCTGGTTTCCCGGGAAAGAACCGGGAATCTGGGCATTTTTAGTCCGGTATCCGCTGTAGATTTTCAGAAAATCATCATGGAGCTTGGCTAGATTATACTGAGCGGATAGATGGAATCCCTCGGTGGCGGAATGGGGGCGGTGACCCTTGGTAGTATTACCGCCGATGGTTAGGCCCCAATCTTCGCTTTTGATCTGCATTCCGGCGCGACCCGAAGAAAACGAACCGCCGCTTAGATTAAGAAGAAATTTCGGCGCTCCGGTTAGCTCAGGTATTATATTAACCACCCCGCCGAGGGCATTAGCGCCATACAGCGCGGATAAGGGACCGTTCACCACTTCAATTTTTTCTACGCCGACCAGGGGAAGATAACTCAAGTCTACCTCTCCAAGAGTTCCTCCTTGCACCGGCACACCATCGATCAAGATCACTGTTTGATTAGCCGCGACGCCATCTAGCCGAATGGTGGCGACAGAACAATCCCCGCCCTGAGTGGAGACGGTAAAACCCCGGTTGTTTAGGAAATCAGCTACGCTTTGAGTATTATTTTCCTTGATCTCTTCCTGGTCGATAGTTTGGATCAGACCCGGAGCTTCGGAAATCGCCAGCGGTATTTTGGTGGCAGTGACGACAATCTCCTCATCAAACTCAGCTTGTTGACTGGCGTGGAGAGGAAGGGTTAAAGAGAGGGAGAAGATCAGGATTAATAATTTTAGAAAAGCGAAATGACTATTTTTCAACGGAAAAAACCTCCTTTAAATTCAAAAGTTTACGTTTTGCTCCCCTGAATAAAGGCTTGGTTGGATTAGTATCGGCAAATGGATGCGCAATAAAGTTGGCGCCGATTACGAGGAAGGGAGCAAGATAAATAGACCGTGTTAAGGGATTTAATTAAAAAAGCCTTTAACCGTAAAACGGATGAAAGGCATGATCAATAAATCGCTATCACCCCCCTATCGTCCGTAGGTTATGTGATTTACAACTCAAGGCCAGGTTTCCTGACTCGGGATCAACGTTTCTTAACGCCTTACCAGCCGTAGCCAGTGGCTAGTGTTAAGAAACTCCCCTCTTACAGTGGCGGGACCGTACAGGTTTTTCACCTGTTTCCCTATTAAGCCCGAAGGCGCCTTGAGAGGAAAATTATTCATTTGTTAGTATCTATTATAAATCTTTCTGCCAGAGATTTCAACTCTCGTAAAAGACTCTGGACAAATGCTGTACAGATGGCCTCATTTTTTAGGTTTATACAACATTTCTGGTCGTTAATAACCATTTGTTAGATTTAGGAATAGGGCTTGGTTCCTACATGAACAGCGGCTATTCCCCAACTTAATTCAAAACAGTTAACCTCTTCAAACCCGATCTGTTCAAAAATGTGGGTTACTTCATATTGATGAGGGTAGGTAAGAACTGAATCGTGTAAATAGAGGTAAGCTTCTTTGTTGCTGGTAAAGATTAAACCAGTTAAAGGAACTATCCTTGCCATATATAAATAATAAAGCTTATTAAAAATAGGGGGATAAGGTTTAGCAAGCTCTAGAGAGACTGCTTTTCCCTCAGGTTTGAGCACACGATAAAGTTCTCGGAGAGCTTGACGCATATCGGTCACGTTTCGTAACCCATAACCAATGATGACCCGATCAAAGGAATTATCAGGAAAGGGGAGAGCCATTGCGTTTCCGTTGACCAGTTGAATGATGCTTTTCAACTCAAAATCCGCTAAGTTTTTTTCGGCAACGGCTAGCATCTCGGGGGATAAATCTAGACCAACGACATTACCGCGAGGTCCGACTTTCCTTGCTAAATCTTTAGTAATCATGCCAGTGCCACAACAGACATCCAAGACTCGTTGGCCGCTAGAGAGATTGGTCTTTTCTACTGTGAATTTCCGCCAGTGATGGTGTTGTCCCAAGCTGGCAATTGTATTTACCAGGTCATAATGGTGGGCAATACTTTTAAAAAACGCTGATACACGCCACTCTTTAGTACTTTTTCGAAAAATGGCTTTTCCCCTCCGCTCAATAAATTTGAGGCGCCTTGTCTTTTTATTTTCTGTATTGATTGTCGGTTTTATTAAAAAACTACCTTTTAAAAAGGATACAACGCAAAAAGCTTGACTAAATTGTTCTTGAGTAACCTGTGAATTAATGTCATAATAAGGTATTGCTTTTTTTAATCTAAATGTCTAAAAGGTTGATGAGCGTTAATGTGGAGGAAATAGTATTATTTAAATGACAAAGTAACCAGAAAAATAAGTGAGAGTTCATATTAATCTTTGAAAGGAGGGGTCTTATGCTTGAGGCAGTTATTTTTGATATGGATGGTGTTATCGTTGATAGTGAACCGTGGCATTTGGAAGCGAACTTTGAACTCTATGAAGAACTGGGATTTACCCTTTCTAGGGAGGACTATGCGACTTTTATCGGTAAAACCAATTCAGAAATGTGGGTGTTTTTAAAAAGTAAATTTGCTTTACCCCAGTCACTCCCGGAACTTTTTCAAAGGCAAGTGCAGAAAAAAATTCAACTATTGCAAAAACATGAGGATGGGTTAATTAAAGGAGTTCTACCTCTGCTTAATACTCTTAGGGAGAAAGGTATTCCCATAGGGCTTGCTTCTTCTTCCCCTTTAGAATATATTGAAACCATTCTAAAAAAGTATCAGATCGCAGAGTATTTTCAAGCCGTGGTTACTGGAGAAGATATGGCTAAAGGTAAACCGGCTCCGGATATTTTCCTACATACTGCGGGGCTCTTGGGAGTTAAACCTGAAAACTGTGTGGTAATAGAGGATTCTGAAAATGGGGTGAAGGCAGCCAAGGCGGGAGCGATGAAATGCATAGGTTTTAAGAACATAAATTCAGGGGGACAGGATCTTTCTCTTGCGGACAGAATTGTTGACTCTTTAGAGGACATATCGATTGATGGCTTACAGGCCTTGATCAACAGAAAATGAACATCGAAGATCATGGTTTCGATTATGGGCAAAAGAAAAATCCGGCTTGACCGGATTTCTTTTTTAACTGGAGCTGGCGATCCGAATTGAACGGACAACCTGCGGTTTACGATACCGCTGCTCTGCCGATTGAGCTACGCCAGCATAAAGAGAAATAAATGGAGCGGGCGACGGGATTCGAACCCGCGATCCTCGGCTTGGGAAGCC
>DHOO01000114.1 GCA_002409975.1 Firmicutes bacterium UBA5388 | reverse complement strand
GAGATGTATTTTCTAAGTAGAACTAAACTCGAAAAGATTTTTGATCTGGTGATCGATGATCATTTTAAAATTACTTTCTTTAGGTAGATATTCTCCGGTTTCCGGATCAATCCGGTACCGGTTTTTTATTTTGCCCTCATCTTTCCTCAGCTCTTGTAAAGCATTAATGAGGAGTTCGATTTCTTCTCGTGTGTTATAAAAACCAAAACTGATTCTGACCATTCCGGGTAGTTCACATTTTTTTCCGGATTTGACGAGGTTTTCATAAAAAATAATTTCTTTATTGGTTAATCCTAATAGATGATGAACATAAGGGCGGGCGCAGAAACAGCCATGGCGGACTCCGATCCCAGCTTCAAAAGATAAATAGGCGGCAACTAAACCATGGGGTATTCCCAGAAGGTTAAAGCTAATCACTCCAATTCTTGGATAGTGTTGCGGAGATGGGCCGTAGAGAATTATTCCGGGGATAGTTTGCAGTCGTGAAAATGCGTAGCTGGTGAGTTCCTCTTCATATTTAGACAATCGAGGAAAATTGTTTTCCGTAAGCCACTGCAGAGCGATGGCTAACGCGAAAACGCCGATCAGGTTGGGGGTACCGACTTCTTCTCGGTCTGGAGGGGGAGAAAAAACTACTTCTTCTCTGGAGACAGCAAGCACTGTTCCACCACCTACTTCCTCGGGAGTGCCGGCATAAAATGAAGCGAGTGGTCCAATAACTACTCCTGACCCAAAAGGAGCATATATTTTATGGGCAGAGAGTGTTAGGTAGTCAATCTGTTCTTGCCCGGGAGCATTGATTTTTAGTGGGTAATGGGGCGCTAACTGAGCGGCGTCAATTAGCAGCTCAGCGCCATAATAGTGGGCAAGTTCCGCAATGGTGTTAATGGGGTTTATTACTCCGGTTACATTGGAGGCGCCACAGATAGTGACGAGCTTAATTTGCGGTCGAGCTTTTTTTAACGTCCTCTCTAAATCAGCCAGATCTAAGATCCCATCAGGGGTTAATTCAATAAAAGTCGCTAGTTTTTTTAAACGCCAGGGAAGGTCGTTAGAATGATGTTCCATCCAGCTGGAAAGAACTTCTTGTTCTTTTACAGGTAAACGGTAAGAAAGTTTATTCAGTCCTTCACTGGTATTTTTTACGAAAACGGCAGTATATTGCTGAGGATTAGCTCCGAAGAAACTCATTAACCGTTGACGCGCGTTCCTATATACTTCTGTGGATAGTTGGGATTTGTAACCAAACCCCCGGTGGACGCTGGAATACCATGGAAGGAATAGTTCCACTGCTTTAGCCACTCTGTTCAGCGGTGGTGTGGTAGCTGCATTATCGAGGTTAATGTACCTAATTTTGGTACCATCTATGAGCGGGACTTCTAAATTTAGCCCCACAATCTCCCTTGTGATCAGTTCATGCCATTTCTTCTCCATCTACTGCCCTCCCAACCTTTTTCAAAATATTTTATGCCTAAAGAAAAGGGGTTGTGAAAACAGGCTTTGGAATAGACGGTAGCTTACACCGTATTTTCCAGAGATCTTACTGTTTATAACCTGATTTAGCTGGGAAGAGTACAAATAGACCATGTAGAAAGGAGGGTCAAAAATGGCGGCTGGACAAAAAAGAAATACTCTTGTTTATGCCCAGGCTAAAAAGGCGCTTGATCAGATGAAGTATGAGATCTCTAAGGAATTGAATATTGATACTTCTCCGATTCAAGGGGACTACTGGGGACATATGACTGCCCGTGATTGTGGAGCTGTTGGAGGTCATATGGTTAAAAGGATGATTGAGGCTGCGGAGAGAACCCTTTCTCAACAGGCTGTAGCCAATGTTCAAGCAGGATTTCGCGCTGGAGTAGCTTCTCAAGAAGGAACGCAGAACCAACCTAACCCCAACTTAAGTCTAAACAACTTGGATCAATACTACTAAAAACGGATACTTAAATAGCTCTGCAAAGAGACAGCCATGATGGGCTGTCTCTTTGCATTTTACGTTTGTATTCTTCTGTTAAAAATCCTTTATACTTTTGTAAGTTTTATCTATATTAAACCATATTTTTTCCCGACTCTGGCCATTACCTCTAAAGTATCATCCAAATCTTCTTGAGTATGGGTGGCCATTAACGACAAGCGTAAGCGGGATAGTTTTTTGGGAACCGCCGGGTAATAAACGGAGTTGACAAAAATCCCGGCTTCATGAACTTCTCTACTCATCAATTGTAATTTTTCTTCATCTCCGACAATGATTGGAATAATTGCGGTTTCAGCGTTTCCAAGGTCAAAACCTAACTTCTTCAGATTGGAGATCATGTAATTGATGTTATACCATAGCTTGGCTCGTAATGCGGGTTCTTTACTGATTACGTCAACACCAGCAATTAAAGCCCCAGTTGAAGCCGGGGGAAGGGCAGTGGAGAACATATTGGAACGGGCATAAAAGCGGAGGTAATTGACGACTTCTTTGGACGAGGCGACAAAGCCACCAACTACTGCTAATGCTTTGCTTAGGGTTCCGGCAACGATATCGACTTGCCCTTCCATTTTAAAGTGTTCGGGGGTTCCTTGTCCATTTTCTCCGATTACTCCGGTGGCATGGGCTTCATCAATCATGATGCGAGCATCGTATTTAGCGGCTATTTCTTTTATGGCGGGAAGATTAGTAATATCACCATCCATACTAAAAACGCCATCCATGATGATTAGTTTTCCCAAAAGACCTTGTTCTTCGGTGGATTGTAAGACCTTTTCCAGATTTTCCAGGTCATTGTGTTTAAAGGTGCGCAACGTACCCCCAGAGAGACGGCAGCCATCTATAATACTGGCGTGGTTTAATCGATCGTTAATCGCGACATCGCCTTTGCGTACTAAAGCTGAGACACAACCAACGTTTGAGGAGTAACCAGATGTGAAGATGATTGCATCTTCACATCCTTTCATTTTCGCTAGTTTATATTCAAGTTCTTTATGTAGATCTAAGGTACCGCCAAGTAGAGGGACACTTCCGGCCCCGGCTCCATATTTTTCTAGAGCTTTTTGAGAAGCTTCAACTACAGCCGGGTGTGTAGTGAGCCCCAGATAATTATTGGAGGCCATCATAATCATTTCTCTAGTTTTATTGGTATAACGATCCAAAATTTTAATCCGATGTTCGGAGGGGCTAGTTAGAATTCGCGACCAGTGGTGGAATTCTTGTCCGGCCATTTCCTCCATGAATTCGTAAAAAGGAACAGTTTTAGCAAAAATATCTCGATTAGGCAGCTCAACAAAATCACTAAGGTTTTGTCCTGAGTATTTAATTTTGATCTCCTCCCATTTCAAGATAAAATGAAAAATAAAAATATTAACTAATTTAAAGTCTATTAAAACGAACTACTCTTTATCTTACCCCTTCTCTTCCCTCTAGGTCAAGTAAGAAAGTTTTTTGTGCTGAATTTACGTAACTATAGATTGTGGCTATTTTGAGCTTGACGTAGAAGCTAAGAGGGGAATGTTTATTTTCTTCAACTCTGGTATAATCTAAAAGGCGCTTGTTTTAAGGAATTGCATAATTAATGTTTAAGATTTAACCACAATATATTGATAGCCTAATTAAATTAATTATTACCAGAATGAGAGGTGCTATACAATTGGAATTATGGTTTACGGAAAGACAGACCTCAGATCTGGCCATTTCATGCCGGATTAAGAACACTATTTATCAAGAACGCACAAAATATCAAGATTTAGCGGTGGTCGATACTTATCAGTTCGGGCGGATGCTGCTGTTGGATGGGGTCATTATGACAACAGAAAGGGATGAATTTTTTTATCATGAAATGATTGCCCATGTGGTTATGCATACTCACCCTCATCCTGAACAAATCTTGGTGGTAGGTGGCGGGGATGGGGGGAGCGTGCGTGAGGTCTTAAAACACCCTTCTGTTAAACGAGTAGTATTGGCTGAGATTGATGAAGGAGTAATCGCTGCCAGTAAAAAGTACCTTCCTTCAATTGCTAAAGGATTAGAGGATTCCCGGGTAGAGCTGGAGATTACTGATGGAACGGTTTATGTCCGAGAACATCGCAATGAATTTGATGTGATTATCATTGATTCAACTGACCCGATCGGGCCGGGGGTAGGTTTATTTACTAAAGAGTTTTACCAGGATGTCTTCACCTCTTTAAAAGATAAAGGTGTAATGGTCGCGCAGACCGAATCCCCAGTGCTTGATCGGGCGTTAATCCCTAATCTTTGGAGATGCTTAAAGAATACTTTTCCTTTGGTCCGACTGTTTTTAGGAACAGTCCCTACCTATATGGGGGGCCCTTGGAGCTGGACTCTTGCTTCCAAAGGACCCGATCCCTTAGCAGTTCCTCCGGAGAGGTTTATCCCATTACAAACCAGGTACTATACGCCAGAAATTCATAAAACGGCTTTCGTCCTTCCGCCTTATGTCTTGGAGTTACTGGCTGAGGAGTAGTATCAAGGGGGGCCATGACTTACTTTCAGGATTAAATAAATAGCTGAATCTGGGATTTTTCCGCCAGGTTGAGAAAAGTAACCACATCGCCTATGGTTAACTGTTCATACTCAATTAACTCCGACTCTTTAATGCCAAGCATCTCTAAAGTTCCTTGACAGGCAATGAAATTAACTTTTCTTTCCATGGTTAGGGCAAGCATTTCGCTGACGGTTTCATTACCGCGTAAGCGGATCAGTTTTTTCATGAAGAAACCGCCAATGCCGGCGAAGTTCATCTTGGAAAGGCCCAATCTCTCCGGGCCTACCGGTAAAAGTAGTTTAAAGAGTTTTTCCAAAGAGTTTTGGGCTGCTCCCCTCTTTTTTCTCAGGAGCGACATTCCCCAAAAAGTAAAAAAGATACTTGCTTGGTATCCCTGACCTGCGGCTGTCCAGGCCATAGCTAAGGCAGAAAGAGCTTTGTCCATATCACCGCTGAATAAGATGATGCAGATCTTCGGTTGATCTTGAGTAGACACGAAGCAGTCTCCTTTCGTGGATGGGTAATTAGAATTTGAGACCAAAGGAAGGATTACTGATAGTCTGCCCCAGAGAATGATAATGAACCATCATTAGCTCGATGCTAAGAAAGAAAACCTGATGGTGTTGGAGTGGAGGAGATAATAAAAGAATATTAGGAGCAAGGTCTCAGTAAAGGATAACTCAGGAATTTTCCCGAGTTATTTTTTGTAGCTTAAGGTAATTATGCAATTTCTTTTCCTTGTGAAACAGTAATTACCTTTTTCTTAGTAGCGGATGATATGCTATAATCGTAAACATGGAGGAGATATTATGTTAAGTATCTTCCGCGAAGGATTTATTAAAGATTTACTGGTCTGGTTCTTGCTCAGTATTCTTTTAGCCTCTCTTTGTGCAGCAGGCGCAGGGATGGTGGCTGATCGCTATTTTTCCCGTACGGTAGAAGGGTTAATAGGGGATGTCGGTGAGTATGATCTTTTATTTCAAGTCCGTACTGATTTGAAAGAGGTAGCGGTCTCTAGGCTCCGTCAGATTATCCAGGAAAAGGCGCCTGGTTCTACGCTAAAAATAGGGGTGAGTGTTGCCGGAAAAACAGCGGTCTTTGTTGGACTTGCCCCGAAATATCGTGTTAAAGAGGTTTATACTAATTTAGATTATTATTTCCGGGATATTCCGGGGAGTGGTAATTTCAGCTTGATGACCGAACCACGGGTTACTTTGTCTGCGCTTCCTCGAGGTGTGCTTGACCTTTTTATCAGAGAAGCAGAGAGGATAGCTGGTGTCCGTTTTGCTTTTCAAGACGGGTCGAATATTGCTGTTTTGCTGGAAAAGGAAGCTAATATAAAAAAGGTTACTAAGGCTCTGGGTGGTCTGCTTGAAAGTTACCGTCTGTTGGAAGTAAGGTTTCCTGCCGGATATAATGGGGAAAATGCTGTTGAGATCGGAAGAAACCTAGCCCATCTGTTAGCCGGGAAGGGAGGAATCTCGTTAATTAGAGATGTCACCCCTGGACAGAGTTCCGACGATCAACAAGCTCTCATAATCACCATGGCGGAGATGAAAAGATTTCTACTTTCCTATGCGGGGCGAGTTAAGGTTATTCCGACTGCCGGCGCGCTGCTTAATCCGGGAGATCTTTTAGCGATCGGAGCAGGAGGAGAGCGCTCTTTGGAAAAGGGAGAGCTAGTTAAATCTGGGGATGTCATTATCAAGATTACTTCTCCGGAGCAGGATGGAGCAATGCAGGGCTTAATTATCCAGGGAGATTCCAGTGCTCTTTCCGAGCCCTCTGCCCGCTTATTAGTGGAAGATAAAAAAGTCGGGGAAGTTGTAGCGAATATTATTATTGATAGTCCAAAACAGCGCTTAGATGCTGTTTTAGATGAGTCGATTAATCTTTTGGGGCAGGTAGGTTCCTTTCAAGATCTGCCATTTCAGGCTAGACAAGTGCTCACCGCGGCTGAAACAATCCAGGCTGCTTTGGAGAGTATTAATGGGACGGGAGCGGAAACCGCTGATCTCCAAAAGATGAGAAGGCTTTCTGCTTTACTGGAAGGAACGGGCGCCGAGCTTCAAAAGATGGCTGATCAGTTAGCACGGTTACGATGGGTGGAAAATCAACTAGAAAAAGCCATTGGTGGTTTAGAAGGAATACAAACCATTACTCGGTTGGGTTTTATTCCACAAAATGTCGGCTATTATGGCGATCTTGGTCAAAAAGTCGGCAGGGTTGATCAGGAGATTGAACGGCTGCTCGGAGAGTTGAGGAGTAAAGCCAAAGCGCTTGATGATTTCCTTAACCGGTTAAACCCCTTAGTCCGAACCCTGTTAGAATGGAAGGCTAAGACGACCAAACTTGCCAACCAGTTAGCAAAAGTGGAGAGTTTAATTGGCGGTCAGGGTAGTTCTTTTGAGACCATAACTGAGCTGACTGGTTTAACAACAGATAGCTTGCGGCAATTTGAGGAGTTGGATTTCTCCGCTTTACGTCAGGGCTTAGATCCGCTCGAAGCCGATCTTGGCGCGCTGGAAGAGGCCAACCTGATGATGATTATTGATGAATTAAAGATGATTAAGTCTTCACTCCCAAAATTAAAGGATGAGGAGATTGGAAAGACCATTTCTTTACTTGATAATTATTTAGGCGGCGAGGTTACACCAGGAGAAAAAGTGCAACTATTCGTGAACGCGGGATATAAGAAAGAAGAAGTCACCCAAATGGTCGCGGAATTCTTTGCTTCGGATCAGGTAAGAATTCAAGCGTTACCACCAGGAGTGCTGCAACCGGATGTTCGTAATGAGGTCAGTAGGCTTCTAGGAGAAGTAAGAGGGGTAATTGCCGCTATAGCTGTTATTATTATGGGGATCTTAGCTTTCTTACAGGATCAGGCGCCAATTTTGGCGATTTTTTGCCACCTGGACCTGATTGCTCCCTACCGAGAGAACGTAAGCGCACTAAGGAAGAAGGAGTTCAGACTTGCGGCTTATCGTGGTCTTTTGCCTTGGATCTATGCGGCAGGTTTAGGCGCAGTTTGGTTGTGGGCTACGATTAAACTGTCGGGAGCGCATATTCCTTACTTCACAAGCCAGTATTTTTTAGTAGTTGGGGCTTTAATAGGAATGATTTTTTATTGGAAGGCGGAGAGATTCCATCATTTAAATATGGAGGAAGTAGTGGCTGGATATGCCCTGGGGTTTTCTTTTACCACAGTGATGCGGGAGATTATAATCCCTGCCGGCCGTCCGGGTATAATGCAGATGCTTAACAGACGGAAGATGGTGATGAAATGAACGGGGAACAAGGGCGCCTTTTATTAAAAATTGAAGGCTTGGGAAAAAGATATCACCGCAGAAGAGTTTTAAAGGGAATTAATCTCAAGCTTTTTTCAGGAGAGACGATAATTATAATGGGACCTAGTGGCTGTGGAAAGTCGACATTGGTTCGGTGTATAAATCGCTTGACAGAACCAGATGAAGGACGAATCTTCTTTGACGGGCTGGAAGTAACAGGCCTTCCTGTTTCACAACTAGCTATTGTTCGTAGGAAGATTGGCTTTGTCTTTCAACAGTTTAACTTAATTCAGAGATTAAACGTCTTGGAGAATGTTTCTTTTGCGTTAAGACTATACGGTCAATCTAAAAACGAAGCAGAAGAAAGGGGGATCAAAGCTTTATCCCGGGTTGGCTTAAAGAGCAAAGCTTTTAATCATCCAGGAGAACTCAGTGGTGGTGAACAGCAAAGAGTGGGAATAGCCAGAGCTCTAGCCTTAGAGCCTCGCTTAATGCTTTGGGATGAACCGACAGCAGCGCTTGACCCGATCCTAGTGGGAGAGGTTTTGGAGATTATGGAGGAGTTAGTGAATAGTAAAGATACTACCATGTTAGTGGTTACCCATGAGGTTGGTTTTGCTCATCGAGCGGCCAACCGGATTTTGCTGATGAATCAAGGTGAAATTGTTGAAGAAGGAAAGCCAGAAACGGTTTTCGCCGCCCCTAGGTCGGAAATTGGCGAAAAATATAAAAAACTATTAAAAAATTAAATGAAACATGGTATACTAAAACGAGTAATTTTTTTGTGTCGGAGGGGTTTTATTGAAGGGTTTTCAACAAACTTTGAAGAATAAGATTTCTATTGTCGGTCAGGCCTTACATTCCGGGAAAGTGGTTGCCCTTAATCTCATTCCCCAACCAGTTGATACTGGAGTCTTGTTTAGACGCGTTGATCTGCCAGGAAAACCGATTTTGGCGGCTAAACCAGAGAATATAGTTGACACGATGAAAAGTATGACCCTAGGAACTAACGAATGGCGGATCCAAACCATTGAACATCTAATGGCTGCTTTTCATGGATTGAGAGTGGACAACCTTCTGGTTGAAGTCGATGGTCCTGAAATACCATTAGGAGATGGTAGCGCCCAATATTTTGTGGAGAGAATTCTCCAGGTTGGCCTGGCTGTCCAAGAGAAACCAAGAATAGTACGGAAGATAACCTCTCCGGTCTGGGTAGCTGATGGCAGTGATCCTCGTTCTTATTTAATTGCTTTACCTGGAGAGGGTTTACGAATAAGTTATTGTTTTACTTCAGATCATAAAGTAACAGGCGACCAGTTTGCGCAGTATCTTGTCACCCCAGAGGATTTCCAAAAAAAGCTGGCTGCGGCTAGAACCATCGCTTTCTTTCAGGAAATTGAAGTTTTACGTAAGCAGGGGCTAGCTTTGGGAGGAAATATGGATGTGGCGGTGGTGGTTGGTGAGGATTCCTATTTAAATGAACTTAGATATAATGATGAAATAGTTCGTCATAAAATTCTTGATATATTAGGTGATCTTTATCTTCTCGGTCCAATCGAGGGAGAGATTATTGGTCTTCGTTCCGGTCATAAGCTTGACTTGGAGTTAGTTTTAAAGCTTCAAAGCGAATTAAGTAAGGAGGTTTAAGTTTGGAGATTAATCAGATTAAGGAGTTATTGCCTCATAGGTATCCTTTTTTATTAGTGGATCGAGTAATTACCATCGAACCATTAAAGAAAATTACCGCCTTGAAGAATGTTACTAACAATGAAGAGTATTTTACTGGGCATTTTCCACAACGTCCTGTGATGCCAGGGGTATTGATTATAGAGAGTATGGCTCAGGCTGCAGGGCTGGCTTTGTTAATTGAAGATGAGCATAAGGGGAAAGTCCCCTTTTTTACTGGGATCGACAAAGCCCGTTTCCGTCGGCCGGTAGTCCCTGGAGATCAGCTTTATTTAGAGGTTGAGATCCTGCGGGTCAAAGGTAATGTCTGTCGAGCGAAAGGTAGCGCGACTGTTGATGGTGAGGTGGTAGCCGAAGCGGAGTTAATGTTTGTTTTAGGGTGTTAATTACTGAAAAACTTTTTTAAGAAAAAATATGATAAATTAAAATGTTATTTGGGTAAGGAGGCCCCCAGATGAAAGTTGTGGAAAACAAGGTAATTCCTTTAAGAGAGATTCACGAAACTGCTATTGTTTATGCTGGTGCTGAATTGGGAAAAAACATAGTTATTGGACCATATGCGATTATCGGTGAGAATGTTGAAATAGGTGATGGGTGTGTAGTGGGGCCTCATGTTATTATTGATGGCTGGACGAAAATTGGTAATAATAATAAGTTTTATCATGGCGCAACCATCGGCTGTGAACCACAAGACTTGAAGTTCAAGGGTGAAAAAAGCTATTTATTTATCGGAGATGGAAATACCTTTCGGGAGAATGTTACGGTTAGCCGAGGCACTGAGGGCGGAGGGGGAGAGACTAGGGTTGGGAATCAGAACTTGTTCATGGCTTATACCCATATTGCCCATGATTGTCAGGTGGGAAATCATATTGTTGTGTCTAATTGTTCGGCTTTAGCCGGTCACGTCGTGGTCGAAGATCGGGTAGTAATCGGTGGTTTATGTGGTATTCATCAGTTTACTAAGGTTGGGAAAATGGCGATGGTTGGCGGCTGTACTAAAATTGTGAAGGATATACCCCCCTTTGTTATCGTCGATGGTAATCCGGCGAGGGTAGCCGGGATTAACATTGTTGGTCTCAGGCGGAATGACATTCCACCGGAAGTTCGAGATGAGATTAAAAAGGCTTACCGGATTCTTTATCGCTCAAACCTTTCGGTGGAAGAAGCTATTGAAAAGATGGAGCATGCCTTACAAGGGACTGCGGAGATTGATCATTTTATCCGCTTTCTTCGTAATGCTGACCGGGGGATTTGCCGCTAAAAAAGTTAGAAAGTGGGATGTTAGGACTAGACAAAAGTCTAGTCTTTTTGTTACATTGATTAATATTGGGATGTACAAGACAAGAGAGCAGACGGAGGGGAAATGATCATGAAATGGGGAATCTTGGCGGGACAGGGGTTACTCCCCCTAGAAGTAGCTAAAGGAATGAGGAATTCAGCGATTGAACCGGTGGTTCTTTGCCTTGCTGATAATGTTGAACTTTTTAAAGAAGAAGGATTAACTATCGGCCAGGAGAACCTGGGACAACTAGGCTCGATTCTTCGCTTTTTTATTGATCATAAAGTCAATAGACTAGTGATGGCGGGTAAAGTTAGTAAAGAAGTTTTGTTTTCCGGAACAGGTATTGATCAGGATTTAATCAACCTGTTTTCTAAGTTAGAAAAAAAGAATGATGACTCTATTCAACTGGCGATTGTCCGTTATTTTGAAGCTGCGGGAATTATTGTCGAGCAGCAGACCACATTTCTGACTCATCTTATCCCCGAAAGAGGTCTTCTAGCAGGCCCGTCTTTAAATCAACAGGAGAAAGACGATGTTAAGTTAGGGTATAAAATAGCTAAGGAAATGGGAGGATTAGATATTGGTCAGAGCGCGGTGGTAAAAAAGGGGATGGTGCTAGCAGTAGAGGCGGTTGAAGGGACTGACCAGACCATCTTACGCGGCGGGCAATTAGGTGGTGATGGCGCCGTTGTGGTAAAAGTAGCAAAACCGCAGCAAGATTTAAGGTTTGATGTGCCGGCAATTGGCCTGACAACTTTAAAAGCATTAATTACTAGCAAAGCCCGGGTCTTAGCAGTGCAGGCAGGAGTAACCTTTATTATGGAAAAGGAGAAATTTTTAGAACAGGCGGAAAGACAAGGGATTTCGATTATTGCTTTAGATGATCTTACCATCATTGACAAGTGATGTGAGAAGGTTTTTGCTACTAGCAGAGCGAATATCAGTTAAGTAGTCGCTTACCCCGGCAAGCTGGGGCACGTGAAAGGATGAAAATTGCGACGAGTTACGACTAAAAAGCAAGAAGAGAAGGAGAGGAGAAATGAAGAAAACTACGATCTATACTGTCTCTCTCATTAGTCTGCTCTTCCTTTCTGCGCTCTTCTTTTTGTTATTTTCTTCTCTCCGGCCAAAAAGCAAACCAGTGGCTTTACTTCCCCTCGTTCGTGAAGAGAAATTAATGGAAGCTGAGACTACTAAAGACTTGCCACAATTTAAAGGCGTTGAAATTTCCTTAGTTGATCAGGCGAATAAACTTAACTGGAAACTAACTGTGGAGAAGCTGATCGAAGAAGATGGGCTTTGTCTGCTTTCCGGAATAAAAGGAGAATATTATACGCTTAGTGGTCAGACGTATTTGGTAGAAGCGGCCCAGGGGGAAATGGGCAAAGATTTTTCTTGGCTGCGCCTCTTTCCTGAAGCCACTCTATCTGGACGAGAACTTAGTCTTCAAGCCGAGGAGTTAAGTTGGGATTCTCGTTCCGGCGAAGAGATTACTGGCAACAATCTGTTTGTTACGAATCAAGACTTAAAGATTCGAGCTAAGGAGTTTCGGTTTAAACCGGAAGAAGGTGGGCTCGTTATCCCGGGCGAATCAAGATGGTCTTTTCGCTGATTAGTATAGCTAAAGTATACTTTCTGGGTAGTCGCTCACGCCGGCTACCGCCCGCGCACGTGAAAGAATGAAAATTGCGACGAGCCATAGCAGTATTTGCCGGATTGTTGGCAAGGATGCTCCCCGGCGCGCTGGGGTGAAGCGCCGGATTTTG
>DHOO01000036.1:44614-54215 GCA_002409975.1 Firmicutes bacterium UBA5388 | reverse complement strand
GAAAATAGCCCTAGTTGATTCACCCGCCTACAATTTATATTACTTTGTAATACTATCGGTTGGCGGCATGAGCGACTACCTAAGCTCCATTAGCGTCTCGCGAAGCGAGCGGAGAAACCTTTGGTTTTGCTCGTCAGTTCCAACCGTTACTCTAATATGCTTAGGTAAACCGAAAATATCAGCAGTTCTAATAATCACCCCTTTGCGTAGCATAGCTTGGAAGACATCTTTGGCCGCAAAAGAAGTGGAAAAAAGAATGAAATTAGCCTCGCTAGGTAAATAATCCAGTCCAAGTTCATCAAAACCATGATAGAGTTTTTTCTTTCCCTGATGGTTCATCTCTTTACTCAGTCTAAAGTGTTCTTGATCTCTTAAAGCAGCTTGAGCGGCAACCTGGGCAATACGATTGACATTAAAAGGCTCGCGCACTCTATTCAGGTATGATATTAGAGCACTCGCTCCCACTCCATAACCAATCCTAAGCCCGGCTAAACCATAAATCTTCGAAAAAGTCCGCAAGGTAAGAACTCTTCCGTCACTTATATAATCTATTCCATTAGGGTAATCCGGATCATCAACATATTCTAGATAAGCCTGGTCAATAATAACTAAAATATGAGAGGGAATTTGAGCCAGAAAGCGTTCTAATTCTTTCCGGTTATTCATTGTTCCCGTCGGATTATTAGGGTTACAGACAAAGATGGCTTTTGTCCGGTTGCTTACTGCGCGAGCCATCGCTTCCAGGTCATGGCCTAGGTCTTTACCCCTAACTTTAACCAATCGTGCCCCCATTAATTGAGTAGCATAGGCATATTCACCAAAAGTAGGATCAGCCACCACTACTTCATCACCTGAATGGAAAAAAGCTTCAGCTAACAACTTGATAATCTCATCACAACCATTACCCAGAATAATCTCCTCGGTCTTTACCCCCAGTTCTTTTGCTAGCGTCTCTTTTAAGTTGAAACAGCTCCCATCAGGGTAGAGATGCGCCTCATTAAGAATGCTGTGAGCAGCTTCCAGCGCCTGGGGAGAAGGCCCTAAAGGATTTTCATTAGAGGCCATCTTAATCACATCTTGAATCCCTAGTTCTCTTTGTACTTCTTCGATGGGTTTCCCCGGCACATAGGGGGCAATTCCCAAAATTTCTTGCCGAATCAGTGTGTCATAGGTCATTTTTTTCCCCTCCATGTAATACTTTCCACGCTCCATCCCAGACAACTTCCACTTTTTCCGCATTAGCGGGCGCTGCGCGCTCTAAACCCAATCCCGCGCGGAAAAAAGCGCGAAGAAACCCTCCGTGGGAAACAATGATTAGCTGTCGCGCCGGGAAAAGATTGGCTAAAAGACCCATTACCTTTAAAGCGCGAGTTTTCAGTTCTTGCCGCGACTCAAGCTCCGGTAAAAAAAGATCGCCATCACCCCAACCCGGATACCTTTCTTTAATCTCATGTAATGTTAATCCCTCGAGGGGGCCAAATTCCCGTTCCCGCAGACCTTTATAAGAGAAAAGTGGAATTTGCAGCGTATCGCTGATAATTTCCCCAGTCTCTTTAGCTCTTTGCAATTCGCTGGTAATAATAAACTCCCAATCTTGGCGTTTTAAACTTTGGGCCAGTTCAGAAACTTCTCTCCTCCCCTGCTGGTTTAGAGTGGTATCTGTACAGCCCTGAATTCTTCCTTCAATATTCCAATCAGTGCTTCCGTGTCGCACCAGACAAAACTTAGTTTTCATCGCTTGCCCGGTCCGGACGGAGGGCCCGTGCCCCTCGGATGTAGACATGTTGTACCTCCTTACAAGAATCATCTAAACAAACATGAAGCATTACGCGGATACAACGATTTAACGCTCCAGGCACAGAGAGCTCCACACTATCCAGTGCCGGCCACCCTGTATATCCTAGTTGACGCACAGCTTCCGCTGGAAAAGCAGCGGTTAAATCAGGAGTTGCCGTAAAAAAAGCACTAATTACGTTTTCAGAATTTATATGGTTACGTTGGACAATTTCAGTTATTAACTCTCTGGCCGCCGAGAGAATCTCCTCACGAGTATCTTCCGTGACCGTAGTAGCGCCCCGTATTGCTCTTACTTTACCCATTTTCTTCATACACCTCGTTGCTAAACATCAGCTTAGCTTTGCTTACTCATTGCTGATCAATAATTAAGTATGATCAGGACTAATTTCTTCTTACTTAATTGCTCGATGACCAAGACCTACCGCCACTTCATTAAGATGTAAAAGACCGACAGCACAGAAAATAGCAACACTAACGTGTTCCCCTCGCCTCGCCAAACCAATCTTACCACCAATATTCAACCCAATAGCCTTAGGGATAATCTGGAGTAAAGCTTCGTGAGTAGCGCCAGCCACCGCTCCTTCTTCAGCATGGGTATCATCAATTAAAAATTCCCGTTTCCCAGCAACTACCGCGCGTTCGATAATAGTTTTTACTGCCTGAACTGTTTCTCCGCCATAATCTACCGCCGCTGCCCGGATCTCATCTTCCCGTAGTTTCTCCTTGAATAATCGTTCTTCATCGCGGGAAATAGTCATCGCCATTTGTAGGGCGGCTCGCGCCACCTCTTTGCTACTACCACCAACCATTATTGTCACCTCCAAATAATATAAAAAAAGCACTCAACGGAGCGCCTAGTGACACTGGTTATCTTTGCTATCAATCTACCGCACTACCGTCCAGCAGTTCTTTTATTAACAATCTAACATAGAATGTTATCTTTGGCAAGACTTCTTCAGTTACTTTGCTTTTTTTTAAAAAAAACTGTTTAGAGATCGCCCTTCTATTCTTTCAACTAAACAAAAAGTATACCTAATTGTTGGGAACACTAGCAGGATCTGAATAATTATTAAGATAAATATAAGGAAAGCAATGATCTTCCAGACCGCCCGCTCAAACAATGATCAATACTCCTTCCTCACGCGCCGTACTCCGCCCGTTCCTCTTTTTTATATTGAAACTCTTCAAGCACCCTTTTTATTTCAGGTAAAGCCTCCCTCGCAGCTATCTCCCCCTTTTCGATGCACTCCTCAGCTCGATAAAATTGAACCGTTCCTACTTTTCCGACCTCAGGAGAGAGCACTAAGTCTGCTTTTTCGGTTTGAATACCATCTAGCCGTTTTGACATAATTTCAAAAGTCCGATATAAGATGTCAAAAACACTCCGTGGCGCCTCTGAATCTAACTCACCAGCTACATTAATGGCAATTACCAAATCCATTCCCATTTCCGCCGCCGCCGCCACAGGAACTCCGGCCACTACTCCACCGTCAACTAATATTCTATTTTCATAAGGAAGAGGTGTAAAAATCCCCGGAATAGAGATCGAAGCGCGAACTGCAGTTTCAATCTCTCCCTGATCAAAAACGATCTCCTCTCCAGTCAGAAGGTCAGTAGCAATAACCCTGACTGGAATTTCAAGTTCCTCCAATTTCTTCCCCTTAGTAAGTAAACGGATCAGTGGAATAATACGTTTCCCTTCAACTAAACCATAGCGGGGAAACCGTAGATCGACAAATTTCTCCCAAGAGATACTAGTAGCCAAAGCTGATAAATATTTAAGATCAGTTCCAGCAGCAAAAAGAACTGCCATCACTGCCCCCATACTGGTTCCACTCAGCGCGTCCACCGGAATATTTTCTTCCTTTAACACCTTTAAAACTCCGAGATGAGCAAATCCCCGTGCTCCTCCCCCGCCTAAGGCCCAAGCAATACGCGGTCTTTGTCGTCGCATAGTCATCAACCCTCCTAGTTTCCAGCAGCCACAATCAACTCTTCCTGGTTACTACAATTTTTATGAGAATCTTTCGTAATTTTTCCGTCTTTTACTAGCATTTTATCATTATTTCTTCCCACTAATGCGAAGCTAATAGCCTCTTCAATCCCTCTAACCGGAACGACCTGAATTTCTGTTTCTTCCGCAAAAATATCCTGCCAATTTTCGGCGGGGATAATAACCTTGGTCGCTCCTGCCTGTTTCGCCGCTTTTACTTTAGGGATGATCCCGCCTACTGGCATTACATGACCTAAAATGGAAACTTCTCCAGTCATTGCCACCAAATTATCAACAGGCGTCCCTGTGAGCGCCGAATAGATGGCAGTGACCAAAGTTATGCCCGCCGACGGACCGTCAAGGGGAATTCCTCCAGGAAAATTAATATGCAAATCATAGTTATCACAGTCTATTCCAAAATATTTTTTTAAAATGGTTAGCACATTTTCCACTGACCCCCGAGCAGTACTTTTTCGACGAATGGTTCTTCCGTATTCGCCCATCTCCTCCTCATCAATCATTCCAGTGGTAATAACTTTCCCTTTCCCATCAGCGACTGGGGTCGCCGCCACTTCCAATTCTACTAAGACGCCCATATTCGGACCGTAGACCGCCAAACCATTAGCGTAGCCCACCTGCGGTTCTCCTGGAACTTTTTTATTAGGACGAGGCGCGTATTGACCACTATTCACTACCCATTCAATATCTTTACGAAGAATGATATTTCGTCCTTCAGTGAGAGCAAGACCAGCCGCGATCTGTACCATATTGACACCATCCCGACCATTAGTAGCAAATTTTATTATAACATCAATACCACCATCTTCCAACTGGAAATCGATCTTCTTCACAGCATTTAAAACGATAATCCTAATTTCTTCAGGAGTAAGAGCACGAAAGAAAATTTCTATACACCGCGATCGCACCGCGGGGGGTATTTCCTGAGGCATTCTGGTCGTCGCCCCAATTAACCGAAAATCCGCTGGTAGACCATTGCGGAAAATATCATGAATATGAGATGGTATATTAGGATCTTCCGAACTATAATAAGCGCTTTCTAAAAATACCTTCCGATCCTCAAGGACTTTTAGTAACTTGTTCATTTGGATCGGATGAAGTTCCCCAATTTCATCGATAAACAAAATGCCGCCATGAGCTTTAGTAACAGCCCCGGGTTTTGGTTGCGGAATCCCTGCCATCCCCAATGGTCCCGCTCCTTGATAAATCGGGTCATGAACCGAGCCTATTAGTGGGTCAGCTATGCCACGCTCATCAAAACGAGCAGTCGTAGCATCCATCTCAATAAATTTCGCTTGATTTTTTAGAGGAGATAAAGGATTGTTTTTTGCCTCTTCTAAAACTACTCTCGCCGCTGCTGTTTTTCCCACACCAGGTGGTCCATATAATAAAATATGCTGAGGATTCGGTCCACAAAGCGCAGCCCTTAGAGCCTTTAATCCATCTTCCTGACCAATAATCTCTTCAAATTTAGCAGGTCTCGTCTTTTCAGAAAGTGGCTCTGTTAGAGAGATACTCCGTAAACGCTGCAATTTTTCCATTTCTTTCTTCGATTCTTTGTCGACTGCTACTTTATTCCCTTGTTGAGCTCTAAGTAGATTCCAGAAGTACATTCCAATCACAATAGCAAAAAAAAGGTTGATTACACCTATTATATTCCCGGCAAAATTCATCTGACCTATCCTCCCTATTAAAAAATATTCTCGAAACTCGTTGCTAGTCTCACATTTTGCTCTCAACTAAAAAACGATTTACTTCGTAAGCAAAAAGTGAGATTAGTCGCTCGTAGCGAATGACAGCCTTTGTAGGCGTCGGCTTATCTTCCAATTTATTATCTCCATTGTTATTGTTTTCATTAATGTTTTTACACTTAATTATAACTTCTCTACCTTCTTTTTCTCCCTTTAAGTTAAGTTTTGCACTGCGAATGTCGGTCTCAGGAAACAATCACTCAGTTTCACTTTAGCAAACGCACTCATTTTTGTCCGGTTTGAACAGTTAGTGAGAGAATAAGTTAAGAAGTATCAAAAAGAAACCTCCACCTAATATTTAGTGTTGGAGGCAACTCTTGAGTTTCTGATTCTGTTACTTTGAACTCTTTTACATTGAAATCCATGCGTATATACGAAAAAAACCCGCTTTAAGCGGGTTTTCCAGTTTAAGCTGATTCTTCTTTCTTTTTCTTTCTCTGCTCCGCGCTGGTGGAAAGGAGTGGTTCCTTGTTCTCCTCCACCATCTCTTTAGTAATCACGCATTTTTTCACATCAGAGCGCGATGGGATATCGTACATCACACCCAAGAGCAACTTTTCGATAATCGCCCTTAAGCCCCTCGCTCCAGAATTACGCTTCATCGTAAGTTTGGCAATTGCTTGTAAAGAATCCATCGTAAATTCCAATTCGACCCCATCAAGCTCCATCATCTTCTTATACTGCTTAACCAGAGCGTTTTTAGGTTCAGTAAGAATCGTAATCAACGCCTCTTCATCTAGAGCATCCAAAGAGACAATGATCGGTAAGCGACCTATAAACTCCGGGATCATCCCATATCTTAATAGATCTTCCGGCATCACTTGCCTTAAAATATCACCTATAGGTTTCTCCTGCTTGGGCTGGATTTCAGCCCCGAAACCCATAGTTTTTTTACCTATTCGTCTCTCAATCAGCTTTTCCAAACCATCAAAAGCTCCACCACAAATGAATAAGATGTTTGTAGTATCTAATTGAATAAACTCCTGATGGGGATGTTTCCGTCCTCCCTGAGGAGGCACAGAAGCAGTCGTTCCCTCCAAGATTTTTAATAAGGCTTGTTGTACCCCTTCGCCCGAAACATCCCGGGTAATAGAGGGGTTCTCTGTTTTACGAGCGATCTTATCTACTTCATCAATGTAAACAATACCTTTTTCGGCTTTTTCTACATCATAGTCGGCAGCTTGAATCAACTTTAACAGGATGTTCTCCACATCCTCTCCGACATAGCCCGCTTCAGTAAGTGAGGTGGCGTCGGCGATGGCAAACGGTACATTAAGGATCTTGGCCAGGGTTTGAGCTAGTAAAGTTTTACCACTCCCCGTCGGGCCCATAATCAGAATATTACTCTTTTGCAGCTCAACATCATCAAATAA
This sequence comes from Firmicutes bacterium UBA5388, assembly GCA_002409975.1. Taxonomy (GTDB): domain Bacteria; phylum Bacillota; class UBA4882; order UBA10575; family UBA10575; genus UBA5388. The sequence goes on along the minus strand of DHOO01000036.1, from coordinate 47,283 downwards.
CCCCTCAGAGTTAATTCTTTTATAGTGATTGTAAACTGCTACTGCGAGCGTCTTTTTAGCCTCCTCCTGTCCAATCACATACTGATCAAGTATCGCCTTAATTTCAACTGGTTTAGGTATATTTTCCAAATCGAAGGAGGTATCATCATTCAGTTCCTCGTCAATAATCTCATTGCACAGTTCAATACACTCATCACAGATATACACCCCGGGTCCGGCGATTAATTTTTTAACTTGTTCCTGAGCTTTTCCACAAAAAGAACATTTTAACTGTCCTTTATCATCGCCGAATTTAAACATCTCACCACCTCTTTCTTTTGGAATCAGACCGCAAAGCTTACGTAGAATACTTCTCATCTCACCTGGCTTCTCTAGCGGTAGCCAACGTGAACGACACTTAAATAATACCGAGGAGGTTTGTCGATCAACGTCAACCTTTACCCTATTATTTGGGTCAGTGGAAGTTAATATAGACGACTATTTCATTTTACGTTTCTCAATAATCTCATCAATAATCCCATATTCTTTAGCCTCTTGGGCGCTCATCCAATAATTACGATCTACATCATGAGTAATTTTTTCTAAAGGCTTTCCTGTATGGTGGGAAAGGATGTGATTAGTAACTTCCCTTAATCTTAAAATCTCTCGAGCTTGAATCTCAATATCAGCAGCTTGCCCCTCTGCCCCTCCCAACGGTTGATGAATCATTACCCTAGAGTTAGGCAGAGCGTATCTTTTTCCTTTAGCCCCCGCGCACAAAAGTAGCGCTCCCATACTGGCAGCAAAACCCACACAGATCGTAGAGACTTCAGGTTTTATATACTGCATAGCGTCATAAATAGCTAAGCCAGAATAGATTACACCACCCGGGCTATTAATATACACGGAGATATCTTTTTCCGGATCTTCACTCTCGAGATAAATAAGTTGAGCCACGATCAAATTAGCCATGTGGTCATCAATCGGACCACTGATAAAAACAATTCTTTCCTTGAGCAAGCGGGAGAAAATGTCATAGGCTCGCTCACCACGATTGGTCTGTTCAACTACCATTGGCACCAAATTCATTCTTCTTTCACCTCTTCCACTTTCTCTTCAGCCTCAACCTTAACGGGTTGCCCATTTTGGGCAGAATCTACCAGCAATTTAATCGTCTTTTCCCGTTCGAGGGAAGAATTAATTCCTGCAATAACATTGGCTTTCTTCTCTTTCATCATCGCTTCTTTGGTAGCAGGAGGATAGAATTGCAGTAAATAATCTAATCGTTCATTTATTTCGTCCTCACTTACGATAATTCCTTCTACCTTGGCGATAGCAGAAAGGACTAAATCTGTTTTTACCCGATTTTCAGCTTGAGGGTAAAATTCCTGTCGTAAGTCGTCAATTGTCCGTTCTGAGTATTTAAGATACTCCTCTAATTTTAACCCTCTTTCTTCTAAATCATGCTCAACATTATGGATTAAACGATCTACTTCTCGGTTAATCAAAGTTTCCGTTACTTCAACACTACTGTTTGCAACCACCTTTTCGATGACAGCATTTTCGAAGTCTCTCTGTGCTTTCTTCTCCTTATTCTCTAGGAACCTTTTCCTTAAATCTTCCTTTAACGCCGCCATGGTTTCAAAGTTCCCTAAACTCTTTGCAAACTCATCATCAAGCACTGGCAATTCTTTAACTTTAATTTCATGTAGTTTAACCTTAAAAACTGCTTCTTTGCCTGCAAAATCCGGTTGGTGATATTCTTCGGGGAAAGTCGCTTTAATTTCTTTCTCCTCTTCCAGCGCCATTCCCAACAACCCTGCTTCAAAACCCGGAATAAAACTTCCGGCTCCTACTTCTATAGTATATCCTTGAGCTGCGCCTCCGGGGAATGGTTCCCCTTCTAAGTAACCTTCAAAATCGATAACCGCAAAATCACCATTTTCAACCACCGTTTTTTCAGCGCTGACTAGTTCAGCGTGGCGATCCTGAAGTGCTTTTATCTCCTTATCTACTTCTTCTTCCGTGACTACTGGAGTATCTTTTTCCACGCTTATTCCTTTATATTGACCTAGTTTTATTTCAGGCAAAACTTCAACTTCTGCTTTAAACTTGAAGGGTTTCCCCTCCTCAATTCCATCCTCAAAATCGATCTTGGGATTATCAACTGGTTCTAGTTTATGTTCGACCAGCGCCTCATAATAACCTCGTGAGATTAATATTTCCATAGCATCCTGGTATAGAACCTCTTTGCCATATTGTTTCTCCAAAATTAAACGAGGAGTCTTGCCCTTTCTGAACCCAGGTACATTTATTTGCTTAACTACCTTTTTATAAGCTTGATTAAAAGCATCCGCGACTTCCTTAGGATCTGCCTCTAGTTCAAGTAAAACCCGATTGTGTTCTAGTTTATCTAGATTTGATTGCATAGTGCTCCTCCTTACATCTCCAGTATATAAAATCATCCACTACTCGTTTAGTATATAGTATAACCCCCATGGCAATGAGGAGCCGATAAAACCTCTGGTTTTATCGGCTCATTTGTCAATATAAAAAGCCTTGCCTAATTGTACCCTTGAAAGGGATTGAGTGTCAAGTAAAGAAAAGAAGAAAAAACGGCCATAGCCGCTGATATTTCTGGTGCGAGAGAGGGGACTTGAACCCCTACGGTTGCCCACTAGATCCTAAGT
>DHOO01000036.1:42354-44457 GCA_002409975.1 Firmicutes bacterium UBA5388 | reverse complement strand
ATCCTAAGTCTAGCGCGTCTGCCATTCCGCCACTCTCGCAAAATCCCTACCTCAAATATATTACCACAAATCTTAGGAAGACGTCAACCGAAATTTAGCGGATAAGTTTTTTGCGCATCGATTATATAGTGCGGAATATCAAATTGTATAGTACGAATATAGCATAATAATCGTACGAACATCTTGCGCAAAAGGTTCTACAATGATATACTGTTCACGGGAGGGGAGATAAATGAAATCAAGAACTTACAAGGAAGGCGTGGTCATAACCGTAACCGAGCTTAAACAGAATTTAGGGAAATACATGGACTTTGTGGAAGAGCAAAATGATGTGGTGATCACGAAAAACGGCAAGAAGATTGCCAGATTAACTCCATATATTACCGATATTGAACAGTATTTTTTAGTGCGGGAAAGGGCTTTGGATTATCAGTATGGCGGGAAGAAAGTATCCTATGAAGAGTTTATGGAGATCAATGAAAAGACTACTTTGCGCATGGAATTTATCAATGGCGAAATCCATTTATTGGCCTCGCCAAGCATTGGGCATCAGGAGATCCTAGGTCGCCTGTATCTTACCTTTACTGAATACCTTAAGGGTAAAAAGTGCCGCGTCTTTTTAGCTCCTTTTGATGTTCATTTTCGAAAGAAAGAGATTAAAGAACCCGATGTTATGCAACCGGATTTGTTGGTAGCCTGTGACCTGGAGAATAATGTGACGGAAAAAGGGCGGTATATGGGGACCCCGACTTTGGTGATTGAAATCCTCTCAGACAGCACACGCAGCAAGGATATGATCGATAAATTGAATACTTACCGCTTGTCCGGGGTGAAGGAATACTGGATCGTTAACCAGAAGCAGGAGAATATCATGGTCTATAATTTTACCGATTATGAAATCGATAAGTATAAAACCTATGAAAAGGGAGATACCGCCCCATCATTAGTCTTTATGGGTTTATCCGTCGCGATCGATAGCCTGTTTGCCGGGTTAATTCACGCGCCGCAGTAATAAAAAACACAACAAGTTTTAGCAAAAAAGCAATCCCGCAAGAAGCCTACTTTAAGGCTTTGCGGGATTTTTTTAACCGTTTTGCTTCCGAACTCAAGAACTATTACCAAACTTAGGAAGGCGCCAATCGATGTTTAGCGGGCAAAAAGATGACTGCCAATCTGCGTTGTCACCGTCCTCGACCAGATCCATTTAGAAGTGGTTTTACCGGGATTATAAAAATATAATGCTCCATGGGACGGATCCCATCCAGCTTTAGCTAGTTTTGCGGCTTGATAAGCCGTAGCATCCGGTCGTAACCAAACTTGCCCATCCCGTACTGTGCAAAATTCTCCTTTTTTAAAGACAATATTCCATAAATTATTAGGAAAGTTAGGACTAGCGACTCGATTAACAAGAACAGCTCCTACAGCTACCTGCCCTTCAAAAGGCTCCCCTCTGGCTTCTGCATAAATCACCCGCGCTAAAAGGTCAAGATCGATATTTTCTCCCCGATCAGGCAAGACCGGGGAAGAAATAGGCGGTGGCGCCGATGGTCTGGTTGCAGTAGTAACCGTTTTCCGATCCTGGGACGCTGTTCCTCTCTTGATCTCTAAGGCAGGATTATTGGATTGCGCGATCTCCTCTTGCTGACTAGAATCTTCTTTTACTTTTTTCTCTTTATTCAAATCACTCTGTATCTTCTCTTCCGGGCTGGGACGATCGCCTTCCAAAGCAACGTTCTCCCCAGATTCTCCTAACACTCGCCCGGTCGATAACATACTAAAGCTAAGCACACCCATAAAAGGGATAACCCAGCATAATAACAAGATTAAGGCCACTTTTCGCTTATGAGCCGGTGTAAGCAACTCCATGATCTTCACTTTATCCACCTCCATTGTAAAGGGAGCGCTCCAACACTAATCGAAAAACTAATTAGCTCTCTCCTTGCTCGTCACTCGTCTATGAAAGCTTGCCTTGGATTGTTAGCTTAATTTCAAGTTACGACATAATATATAGCGTGTTGCTTGCATGTCGTTCATCTGGCTACCCAGAAAATAGCTCTAGTTGATTCATCTGGTCTTGATTAAATCCTACAGGACAGTTGGTCG
>DHOO01000036.1:9653-42218 GCA_002409975.1 Firmicutes bacterium UBA5388 | reverse complement strand
ACAGTTGGTCGACTTACCCGCCTTCGATCTTAATCACTTTGTGATATTTAGGAAGTCGGCGTGAGCGACTACCATCTGATAACAAAATGAGCCAGATAATCCAAGTCTAGGGACAACGCAATAGGCCCAAGCTAAATGATAACATAATAATGTGAAGGTGGTTAGACCTTAATCTTTTACAACTCAGTAAAATATAAGACAATTAGTTAATTGTAGGATAAGCCAAGGCCGATAAAGATTGTCTCCGCATGACTGTCATAACTTAAATTCACCAGTAAGGGTGGAAGGATCTGATAGAAAGCATCGATCTCGTAGATTACTTGTTGCGAAGGGACTAAACATTTAACCCCTCCGGTTAAGAGAAACGGGGAGTACCTATTCTTATAATTAAACCCGGCGCCAAAAAGAAAGTCAAGTCTCCCATTGGTTTTCCCTCCTACCATCGCGTATAAGCCGGAGGAGTCGCTAAAGGAGACTAAGGTACTACCCACCTGAATCTCAGAGGAAAATTCCCCGTTAACATGTTGAGAAATAATTTTAGTAGCAATCTTATCGTCATGAAAATACCCCATTTTCCTACCTGTTTGTCCCAGATCAGTCCCCAACCAAACTGCGTTTTCCCACACCCCGTAAGAAACTGTTGCCGATAGGAAAATCACTAATAAAGCTATTATTCCAGAAAATAATAATTTTTTCTTCATAACATCGCCTCCATAAATGGTATTTTATATTCATTTTTTATTTGATTAACTGTTTGTATAAATAGTAGTGTTTCTCAGCCATCTTGTTTAAGGTAAAATCGTTCGTCACTTGCTCACGCCCGGCATCACCCATCCTCTTTCTGGTCTCTGCATCGCTCCATAATTGCTGAATCGCTGCGGCCAAGGCCTTAGGATCGGCGGGGCGAATCAAAATGCCAGTTTCCTTAGTAACAATCTCCGGAACCCCCCCGACCCTGCTGGCAATCACCGGTTTACCGGCCCTCATTGCTTCTAAAACAGCTATGGACATCCCTTCCTCCAAGGTAGGTAGCACAAATAAATCAATCATCGCCAATATTTCAGGTATATCCCGGCGAAAACCCGTAAAAAGAAGATTTTCTCTCACCCCTACGCCTACCGCCAACTCTTCTAGTTGCTGACGAAAAGGACCATCTCCTACGATCAGCATTCTAAAATCAAAAGCTTCGTTCTTTAGCAAGGCAGCGGCTTCAATCAGATACTGGATCCCCTTTTGCGGAATCAAGCGGGCTATTGTTCCAATTAATGGCCGGCCTTCGGGAACTCCCCACTCCCGTTTCAACTCTCCCGTATCAAAAAGTTCGTGAGCAACAACCGGATCAATCCCATTATAAATACAAGTGACTTTTCCCTCCGGAAGATGCAGGCGTTTAATCGTATCCATTTCAATAAAACGAGAGATAACAATAAGATGGTCTACGATCCGACCGATTGCTCTAGCCGATGTTAAGGTTGCCCAATTTTTCAAAATATCAGATGGGTTAGGAAGCGGGTTATGGAAGGTACATACCAAACGATAACGGCGATAATTATGTAGTCCAGCCCATAAGGAAAGGAGCCCGGCTTTATAACCGTGAGCATGGATGATCTCCACATCCCAGGCCTTCGCCAAGCGCGGCAAAGTAATGGCAACCTGCCAATCATGCCAGGGATTTATACCTTGGCGAATATCAAGTGGAAAAATAGTAAACTCCGGATTTTCCCGAGAAAAATTTTTTCCTTCTTCAAAGGGACAAACAATGAAGGGCTCCACCAGTTTCCGATCAAGATATTGCCAAAGCCCCTTCAGGTGTTGCCGCATTCCTCCAGAAACCGGGCGGACCACATATAAGACTTTGATTGGTTTAGACAGCTTACCTGCGCCCCTTTGTCATTATATTACATTTCTGTTTATGGTTAGAGTCTCCCTCTAAGCAACGGCTAATACCCTTTTTTTCTTTTATCTTTAGCTTCATTTCTGCATTTATTCGCCAACTCTTCCAAGTTTTTTATATAATTCTTGTGTTTCGATCGTTGGTGCGATCCCTACGGTTATCTTCCATTTAAACCCGGCTGTGATCAAAGCTACAAATTGCTGGCGGTCGTTTAAAATAATCTGCTTGTAATCAATAGAGATTATTCTGACAGATGATTAAATCCGGAACCGCTATTTCCCCAAATGCTTCCGGAGACGATACATCATCCGGCCAGCAATCATTAAATGAATATAGGGCAAAAGATATTCAATAATTCCTGGGTAAAACGGAGGATTAAGGAAGATGTACTCGGTTACTGGGTTTAGATCCAGATTTCGACATCACGATCCGGATCCCTTTTATTATGTTTATTTTTTGTTTAGAGCTATAGATTATCATAATAGTGATCTAGGAAATTTGCCTAATCCCAAGATATCATTAACTAACCGCTTCTCAATTCATCTGCCTCTGAATTACATTACTTCACTTGCGGAAGGTAGCCAGCATGAGCCAACTGCTGCTTGGGAATAAATAAAAAATCCCAGCCTAAAAAAATTAAATGAAAGTCACTCCCTGATTTTCGGAAAAGACTTGCCATTAACGCTACTATTATGGCAAACTAGAATTAGCATAACAAGTAAACATTGTATAATTTAAAGAAGTCCATAAGTTTGTAAAAAGGAGTGATAATAATAATAACCTTAATTGAACTTACAATTGAGAGTTATTTACAAAATATCGATCCAGTAATAGAGTATATTCTGCAGAAGTGAACGACTACTAACGATAAAGCCCTCGTTCTTGTCAACAGACAAGAACGAGGGCTTAGTTTTTTAAGTTAAAAAGGTAAGATCAATTCATTAAGCAATTAAAAATAGTAAAGATGCGATTTAGCGCTTGACGCGCGCATTACCTTCCCAGATACTCCAGACCTGTTCTTCGTCAGCAGGTTGAGCGTAATCCGTCAAGAAAGTGGTAGCCATTGCGCCAGTCGCCCATGCAAACTGAACCCATTTCTCTGCTTCCCACCCCTTTAAGATCGCGTACAGCAGTCCGCCAACGAAACCATCGCCACCGCCAATACGATCCAGAACAGTAATCGGTCGAGGTTCAACCACATGCCAATTTTCACCCTCTAATAAGATGGCGCCCCACATGTGATTGTTGACGTTAATAACCTCACGAAGCGTGTTGGCAAAGGCTGAAGTATTTGGAAAGGCCTTCTTCACTCGGCCAATCATTTCTTTAAAACCATCAATTTGAGCAGTTATGTCTTTACCCCCAGCTTCCGGACCCTTTATTCCTAAACAGAGTTGGTAATCCTCCTCGTTTCCAATCAAAATATCAGAAATACTTGCAATCTCCGTAAAGATCTCATGAAGCTCTTTTTCTCGGCCCTTCCAGAAGGTGGCTCGGTAGTTAAGATCAAAGGAAATTCGGGTGCCATATTTCTTGGCGGCTCGAGCTATTTCAAGGCAGAAAGTGCTTGTTTCCGGCGATAGCGCTGCAATCAAACCTGATAGATGCACAATCTGTACGCCTTCCTTGTCAAATATCCTATCCAGATCAAAGTCTTTAACATTAAGGGTTCGTCCAACTTCACCCGCCCGATCATTAAGCACTCTTGGTCCGCGGGAACCGTAACCGCTATCAGCAATGTTAAACTGGTGCCGATAACCCCAAGGACCACCTTGAGGAACTTCCGGACCCTCATAAGCCATATGTCGGCTCGCCAGATTGTTTTTGATAAACTGAGCAATCGGGCTGCCCTTTACAAAAGTTGTTAAGACTTTAACGGGAAGACCAAGATAAGACGAAATGCTCGCCACATTAGTCTCTGCACTGGTAGCATGCATGATAAAAGTATCACTGCTATTTACTGGCTGCCCATTAACGGGAGTAATACGAACTCCCATGCTGGTAGGTACGACTAGAGAATAGGTAAAATCTTTTCGTAGTTCAATACTCAATTTAGCAACCTCCTTAAGATATGGTATTACCTTTTTAACTTCATTTACTTCTATAGTAATATATTTTAACCATAATATCCACCAAAAGACTGGATATTGCATCCAATAAGGTGTTAATCTATTGTAAAATATGTAGTCTATCCTTTTATTTCGACCCCTAAGTATAAATTAAGGAATTGCATAATTGATTAATCTAAAATTTAACCACAAAATATTGATAGTCTAAGAATGCCGCTGGGGCTTGTCGAGGCGCCTGGCTCTGATTTTCATCACTTCATGTGTGCGGGCGGTAGCCAGCGTGAGCGACTACCTAATTAAAGTCAAGCGCTTTATTGTGGTTAAATGGATGTCTAGGGTAATTATGCAATTCCCTCATTTAGAAACTTTATTTTTTAACAAATTAACATAAAGCCCACCCTAATGGGTGGGCTTATATAACTAATTATCCCTAACTTCCTTCAACTGTGTTAAATAACTGGTCCAATACCGCCTAAAATAATTAATAGTAAAAGAATAAAGATGATAAACATTGGAAAACCAGAGCCACCACTTCCTATAGTACCCATTTATAGACCCTCCTTTGAAAAAAACTCTTTTATAAATTATGCAACCCTTTAAAAACCGGAATAGGAATAAAGCCTTTTATAAAATGATGACTTTCATAAACATATACCGTGCACTATAACTTTGTAACAATCGTCAATCATATCGGTTAGCTTTACTTTCGAACGGCGGGAGATTGCGCGTAAAGTAACCACGTTAATGGTGCCAAAGATATTAGCTAAAATAATGGATGGATCCACATCTACCAAATAACCTTCCTTTTTTCCCTGTTCAATCATAGTATAGAAATGATCCATAAACTGATCATATTCTGATTTAAATTTAGTATTAAATTGATTTTTAATTTCTTCCAAGTTGAGAAAATCCAGTCTTTCCCGGTAAATTAAAAGAAAGGTTTCTTCATTCTCTTCATAATACTGTAAAACTGCGGCCACTAAGTTTTTAATCTGTTCTTTAATCGGTTTGCTACGGTCAATCTGATTATAAACCCGCTTATAAAGCTCGGAAGCGCTTTCTTTTAATACTTCAGTAATAAGATCTTGCTTGGTAGGAAAATAATGATACATGGTGGATTTCCCCATGCCTAAGGAACGCGATATATCCTCCAAACTAACGGCATGAAAACTTTTTTCCGAAAAAAATTTACGCGCTTTTTCTAAAATATCTTGTCTCCGATTAGTCAAATGGTTCACCTCAAAGTATTTTTTAATTATTTTGTTTTCTAATGTGAGGGAATTGCATAATTACCTATGCTTGTATTTAACCAATTCAGGAAATGCCTCTGGGGGTTATCAATATATTGTGGTTAAATCTTAAATAAGTAAATTATGCAATTCCTTAAATGAATAATATATTTAAGGCTTTATACAAGCGACTAGTTATAATCGATTCCCTCTAATGAAACTAAATATTTAGGTTCAGATTATTTTAGCATAACAGTTATGAAAAAACTATAAGCAAAATTCCATGCACGCTCATTTTTTATCGACTTTCTAAAGCTCGATTTATGCTTTTTGTGGTCTGAGCAAATAATGATTTTTCGTTATGAATTTTAAAGTTAGATAAAACGCTTTAATTAGGAAATAAGCCCTGGATACCCAGGGCTTATTTCCTGTTTTAGAAGGTCTTTGTTACCCCCAAAACAATTTGGGAAAGTTCTTCGAAGTTGTTAAGAAATGAATCATCATCTCCGCCCAAGAAGTTTGCTTTACCCCAGAGACAAAGGCCATCTTGGAGCTGATAAGATATTTCCGGGCTAAGGAGCCAACCCTGATCGGATAAGCAATAAGCCCATTTTGCTTCGGCTTTGAGCCGATCATTCAAGAAGAAGCGGTAAGCATCGAAGGTTAAATAACTATTGAGCATACTCTTGGTATATTCCCAAGGAAAACCGTAGACAAATTGAGCATTAACATAGGTTCCCTTTTTAAAGAAATAATCGGCGCCGAATAAGCCTGTAAAATATTTTTCGTCCGAGAAGCGATAGGCTTCGGGTAAAGCAGAATTGTCAGCCAAATCAGAGGCAAAAAATCCTTCTTTCGGCAGGGTATAGGTTAGTTCGCTCCAGACACTGGCCTCGCCAACCGTGCCGGTGGCCGTCAGACCAATTTTTTGCATGAACAGATATTTTTCATTAAGATAAACTGTAACTTGTTTTGGCTTTCCGGTGCCATCATCTATCTCGGGGACGACCGCATAATCGGCGATTAAACGGGTAGGGACATAACCCCGTTGGTAATTGAGACCAAGATCAAAATTGTAAAAATTACCGACTGTCTTCAGCATTAAGCCGGGGCCGTCTTGGCCATAGTCAATTGGTTCTGGATCCGTCGTCAAGACATTAACAGGAATGCTTGCAATCATCTGGTCTGATAAGCCGTAAGCTTTTAATTCTTGCTGAGCAGAGTTAGTAATGGCTTCATTGGCCGTTGTTCGGTAGACATTTTCCAGGTTACTACCTAGATAGGTTGGAGTCATCCGTGCTTGTAAGAACAGGTCCACCTGATAGTCGCCAGGATACCATTTAATTCTCATGCCATCTACTGCGCGCCCCTTATTTTTGACCAAATCATCAACAAAAAGGGCGTGATTCGGAGTACAGAGATTTAAAGTCGAAATCCCGTCACCCACACCATAAGTAATATATTGTCTTCCTACTATTGCATCAATATTAAGTTCAAATGGTGATAAGAAAGTAGCATAAGCCTCATCCAGTTTAAAATCAAGCTGAGAGTCTATTTCATTGGTAGTATTCGCGGTCGCGCTGTTAAGATCAAAGAGGTAAGCGCTTAAATTATCAAAGGTGTTATCGTAAAAGCGGGTATCGATACCTAGTTTCCAACTGCCATTCTCGCCAAATTCCTCTTGCAAATCGATATTTAAGACGATTGAGCCAACCGCATTATCAAAATTATCATCGCCCTTAGCCGGTATGCGTAGCTCCGAACCAACCTCCCCGGTAGTTTGGGCCGCCCACGTCAAGGTGGAAAGCGCTAAGATCAACACAAAGGCAAGACTAAACCGAGTAAAGCGTTTCATTCTCCAGACATCTCCTTTTTTAATATTTAATATTACTTCTGGTCATGGTTCTTTCGGTAAAAATATCATCTTTTAATCCAACATCAAACTCTGGTTGGTCTACATTAATCTCTGTACGATGCGCAGAGGTTAAATCAACCATTTTCAAGTTTTTCGGGAATTTATGTTTACCATATTGCGTAACCTGATCGGCAGTTAAGATTTTACATTCTTTCTTGCCCTTATCGTAGAATTTAATCTCCATCGGAAAAAAGTCGCTTTTTAGAACCTTCATCAGTAAATGGTCATAGTCACTCTTTTTTATATCTTTGTCACGCAATTCAACGTAATAAGCCTCACTATCCTCAGTAACCAGTTTCGAAACATAGTCAGAAGTATCATAATTGATCAGGCTCAAATCGTTATAGGTAAAATCAGTTCCCATAAAGCTGCCGGTTTTAGCGCTACCGGCAATACGTTTAGTCTTATGAAAATCGGGTAAGTACATATACATGATATCGTTACCTTGGTCGAGCAAAGCGGTTCCTTTTACGTCACTGGGAGAGAGGAACTTCAGTAAGGATTTTGTAATATCTGCATCCTTCTCTTTTTTAGTAAAGAACATCACTTGTCGGTCATTAATTAAACCTTTGTGATCAAAAGTTTTAATCTGCATCTTTCCCACCATGTCATTAAAATCACCGTATTCATCTTTAACTTTATCTACTACCTCTTGGCCCGTCATCGCCATGGCCTGAGAAGCAGTAGTAAAGAATAATGATAATACCATCGCCATACTAAACAAAGACTTCATTGTTGATGAGTTTAAAATTCTTTTTTTCATTTTCTTCTTTCCTTTCAATTTGATCTTTACTTTTATAATTTCTTGGTGTCCAGATAGCTAAAGAGCGCCGGTAGGAAAAAGATAGCCAAAAGAGCGCTGACAACCATGGTTAAAGCTGTTAAACCACCGAAACGCGCCACGGTAACGGTGGAGGATAGAACCAATACCAAGAAACCTAAAGCCACGGAGATAGCATTTGAAGAGATCGGTTTTCCAACTTTACCAAGCGTTACCCGTAAAACGCTGTCCATATCAGATTGAAGCTTTGACTCCCGGCGAAACCGATTAGCAAAATGAATTGAATAATCAATACCTGTACCAATGGCGACACTGGCGATCATTGTGGTCGCAACATCCAACGGTATCTTACAGACCACCATGCAAGCAAAGTTAATCACCACTGTAAAGATAATCGGAGTACAAATCATTAGTCCTTGAAGCCAAGAACCCATTTGTACCACTAAAAGCAGGAAGACAAGAACCAGCGACAGCCCTAAACTCTTTAACTGACTGCTCAAAAGCTTTTTGGTAACTGTTTCATAAACAACAGGGGTTCCGGATAATTCTATGTTAAACTCTTCCTCACTGACTACAGCGGAGTTTTGGAATTGCTCTGGAAGATCTTCTAAATAAATTTCATCACTGAAGATATTTTTAAGAAGACCGGAGATTGTTTCCAGATTATCTTGACCAGTAGTTTTTTGCTGTAAAGTTTTAGCAATTTCATTTATCTTCTCATTTTGCTTGTCTAGATAAAGAAAGTGAAAATCCTCCCAAAGATAATCGGCGGCATCCTCCAGATCATCTTTGTCACATCCAGGGTTTATTTTAGCAAGCGCATCATAGATATCGTCTCTCTGGCCTCCGTTTTGTAAGCTTTTAAGCAGAACAGCCTTGCTTGCTCCAGGATTATCCAAAGAAAAACCAAGGTAGTCTTCAGTTAACTCTTCAGCCAGAAAACTCTCTACCTGCTTGCCATATTCTTGAGCAAAGTTGTTTAGGGAGAAAGTTGTTAAGTTATCAAGACGATCGCTGATTATGGTTTTAAAAGCTTCCGCATGATTGTTGGTTAAAGTCTGTATTTTGGTGGAGATATCGTTGGCTAAAATCTCTTGGCAGTATCTTCTTAAATCTTCCGGCGCTTCGCTGATCTTAACGATATAGGCCTTACGGGGAATAGTGTTTATAAAATCACGAATTTTTCTGTTCGTCACCGTCAGTTTACTGGAACTGGTCTCAATATTGCGCGCAATAATGATACCTTCAGAATAATCAGGAGTTAGATAATCTCTTACTTGCTCCTGACCCTCTAAGAAGAGACCGAGGGAAGCAACTTGGTTACGAGTAACCGGTATCTCCTTTACACCATTGATCGTTTTATTAGCCTCTTCGATAAGGTCAGCATATGAGATTGGGTTATTGACTTCATTGGCTTGTAAAAAGTCTTCGACCTTTTTCATCTGTTTTAAAACAAACGGACTTCTTAAATCGCCGGTAACATCTAAGTGATAGATACTGGCCCCACCAAATTTTTCATTGACTTTATTGATGGCGATGCGCGCTTCTGATTCGGGGCGAAAAGCGGTCGCATAGTCCGTATCAAATTTAATTTGCGGAATCAAAAATATAGATAAGACGATGATTAACCCGACAACAACGAGAACCTTAGTTCTTTTTCCGAAAATAACGGGCGCCATCTTCGAAAAGATGTTAACGTCATCCTTCGTTACCTTGCTTTGTTTTTGCGGTTTATATCGCATTAAGACCAATAACGAAGGGATAAATGTATAGGCGGTCAGATAAGCGGCCAAGACCCCAAATGCAGTAAAGATACCAAGTTCTTTAATAGGTGTTAGTTCTGCCGTTACCAGTGAAGCAAAACCGACAATTGTCGTTAGCGCGGAAAGGAATAAAGCCATTCCAATATTGCTCATCCCGGCAATCAGTTTTTCCTTTTTAGTTTTATCAGAATCAACGCTACCGTAGTATTCATTCATCACATGAATGCCATAAGCGCTTCCCACCGCAATCAGGATCACTGGGATGGCAATTCCAATCGTCGAAAGGTTTCTTCCGGTGGCAACAATCAGCCCTAACGTCCAGATTACAGAGATAATAACAGCTAAAAGCGGTAACAAAGTTGCTCTTAACGTGCGGAAAGTAAGGAAAAGAACTAAAGTTACCAGCAGAATAACCAGCGGCAAGAAGGTTCGTAAGTCTTTTTTGGCCGAAGTATCGGCATAATCAGAAACAAACGAAGGACCGGTAAAGTAATGTTGGTAATTATTATTATCTGCCACTAACTTACGGATTTTTTGCACAACTTCTTGGGTATCAACATCCGGAGCAAGTTTAATCATCATCATACTATATTTTCCGTCGGCGGTAATAAGATTATCTTTGTACAAGTCCTTGCTTAAAGCATAATTTTTAAGTTCGGTTAATTCCTCCGGACTGTAATGCGGTTCGCTTTCAACTAAACGTTCAACATTTAAAGCGCCGTCGTCGGCTCGCATATCCATAACATTAGTCAAACTAGTAACCGAAGCGACTCCTGATACTTGCCGGCATTTTTCTGTTAAGCGATCGATATGGTTTAAGGCTTCATTGGTAAAAATATTATCTGCTTTAATAATAACAATGCCGATGTTATTACCGTTAAAGGTATCTCCCAACCGATTAAAGGTGGAGATGGTCGGATCATCAGATGGTAAATAGTTTAGGATATCATCATCGATTTTCAGATCAAAAGTGAAGAAAAGGAAAACTAGAGTTATTAAAAGATTAATAGCAAGAAATGTTTTGGGATGTTCGATAATAAAACGACTTATTTTCTGCAAGGCACTACCTCCTTATTTTGTGGACCGACCGGTTGGTCTGTAAATAATTATAGTACCTTTTCTCTTTTCGTCAAGAGCAAAACAGGTTACCTATAGCCTTTTTGCAAAATTTTAATATCATTTTCCAATAAAAGTATATTAGTCGAAATTTTTTTAGGCATCTACCATTTTTTGTAAAGTTTTATAGCTAATTTACTGCTCCCTCTTATAGCATAAACGCTGCGTTTTGCCCGGCAATAAACCCGGAGGACCAAGCCCATTGAAGGTTAAAGCCTCCACACAACCCATCAATATCTACTAGTTCTCCAGCAAAAAACAGACCTTTAACTAATTTTGATTCCATGGTATCAGGATTGATTTCCCTTGTATCAACCCCTCCCACTGTCACCTGCGCGCTAGGCCAGCTTTTTGTCCCCCTCACTTTAAATCGCCAATCCATCATCAGATTAACAATCTGCTCTTGTTCTTGAAGGGAAACATTACCTGCCAGACACTTCGAATCCTTTAGTCCGGCTTCTTTAAGCAAGACCGGGATCAACCTTTTATTAATTAACCCCACTAAGCAAAATTCAATAGTCTTTCTTGATCCGTTTTTTAAGCGTTCACTAATCAAATGTGTCAAATCTTCCTTTGACATCATATCCATAATGGTCAGCTTTAAAATCGCTTCCTCTTTCTTTTGAAGAAGCTCTCCTGCTTTCCTACTAATTTGCAGAATGGGCGGACCTGAGACCCCATAATCAGCAAAAAGAATATCTCCTCTGTCCTTAGCCACTGACTTATCACCGGCTAAAATCTCCGCCGTTCCTACCAGCTTAACCCCTTGGATCTGCTTGAAATATGAGCCTTCTAATTTCAGTTGGACAAGAGCAGGAAAAGGAGCAATAATAGTATGTCCCAAGCTTTTTGCTAATTGATAGCCATTTCCATCCGAACCGGTAGAGGGCATCGCTTTCCCCCCAGTAGCGAGCACAACCCTCTCCCCTTGAAAGACAGAACCATCTTCTACTTCAATCCAAAATTGGTTATTTTCTTTTCTAATCCTTTTCACATAAGCATTAGTAATGATCTTAACACCCATTTCGGTTAGTTCATACAAAAGCACATCTAAAATGCTGGAAGCTTGGTCCGACATGGGGAATACTTTCCCAAAGTCCTCGACTTTATGAGCAATCCCCAGTTTTTCAAAAAAATCAATGGTCTCTTTACTCCCAAAAGTTGAGAGCGCATGATAGGCAAACTGCGGATTATTCCCATAGTAACAGCTTAGATCAGCATTAATATTCGTGAAATTACACCGACCATTTCCGGTCGCTAGGATCTTCTTCCCGATTCGAGAGTTTCTTTCTAGGATGGTAACATCCGCACCCTGCCTTCTGGCAAAGATAGCAGCTAACATCCCAGCGGCGCCGCCTCCCATAATTATCACCTGATCCTTCACCGTCATCATCTTCCTTTACTAAAATAACTTTTTCTATTTCGCTTCTTACCCTTACCTTTTTTCTTGACAACAATCAGCTAATTTGTTACTTAGAGTAAGCCCAATAAAACTACAAAGACAACTCCGATAATTAAAGAAAATACAGTCTTATGATCCGATATTTTCCCAATCGAGGAAGGGATTAATTCATCAGCACAGATGTAAATCATTAGGCCGGCGGTAGATGCTATTAAAAAACCAACCAATTGTATAGAGATAATTGTAAATAAATACTTAGCAAGCAGAAAGCCGATAACAATGGGAATCGCTGTTGCTGAGGAGAGGAGAAAGGCTTTCATTCTATTTTGTGAACAGCGATAATACGGCGCCGAAGTACAAATGCCCTCGGGGATATTATGGATTGCGATCGCCAGCGCCACAATCAAGCCAGTCTTGGACTCGGCTACAGAACCAACCGCAATCGCCATCCCTTCCGGTAAATTATGGAGCCCAATCCCCACAATCAGATAGATGGCGGTTTTATTAAGATTTCCCCCGGATTCTTGAGAACAAACTTCTGGGTGGATATGCGGTAAGAGGCGGTCAACACCATACATCACCACTGAACCTGTAATAATTCCAATCACACAGACCCAAATGGAAGAAAACTCAATACTCTCCGGAATTAATTCTAAAAATGAGATCCCAAGCATTACCCCAGCAGCAAATGATAACATTTCATACATAAACTTATCTGTTGGTCTTTTCCACACACCAACCAACGAGCCCAGAACCGGAGCTAAAACTGAGAGCATCAGAATAAAAAATGCAGAATTCATTGTTCCTTCCCTCCAATTCTTCGAAATTATTTAGTTTTGCTTAAACTTATTTGCTACACAAGGGAATTAGATAATTTGCTTGTATTTGACCGCAATATATAGTTTGACTTAGATAAAGGATTTTTCTTGTGGTCAAATCTTAAATAATTGAATTATGCAATTCCTTAAACACAAGAAAAGCGAAATAAGTTAATTTTATTATGATATCGATAACCATTATCACTTCTTGAGCAGATCAATCCCACTTTTTTCTTCATTCAGCATTCTTGATGAAGCATAGACTAAAATTGGATTGAGCGACATGGAGGTCACGAGCCGCTTTCAAGCCAAGGACAGACTATTAAGGGACTGCGATGCTTCTCAATTCACCTGGTTAAATTATTTCGTGATGCGAAAGGTAGCCAGCGTGAACGACTACCAACATACCAAATTTCTCCTTACTATAGTAACGCACTTCCCTCTCAAATGCAAGAAACCCCTGGTAAAAAAGGACAAACTAGTTGAGAACAACACTAACCGCCGCATCCGGGCAATGTAAAGCACACAGCTTACAGGTGATGCATCCTTTAGCATTTATTTCGACCCGATTAGTTCCGTAAGCTCCCAACTCTGAAGACCAACTAATCACATTCACCGGACACTTTTCAATGCATAATCCACAACCTTTGCAAAGTTCGGGAAAGATGGTCCAAGAACCGCGGTCTGTTTTTGAGAGCACTCCTTCAAACTTGCTTCGCTCGTCAGCAATAACCTGCTTTTCTCCACTCTTTTGTTCCATATAATTGGTATTCATCCATTATCCCCTCTTTCCTTTGGTTCTAATCCCATCTTTATTCCAATCTCTAATGCTTTAAAGTTTAACTCCCTTAGTTCCGGGCGCTGTCGAAACTTCTCACCAAATTTTTGCTCTACAGCGGCTCGAACTTTATCCGGCGCTAAAACTTTAATAAGACTTACCACTGCTCCTAAAATAATAATATTAAAAACTCTGGGGGTCAGCTCCTCCTGGGCTATTTTTGCCGCTGGGACTCCTCGAACAATCAACTTCTGCTCTTTTGGCGGCGCCATTCCCTCCCCCTCTTCAGTCCCTATCATTTTGGCAAAGGCTTCTGGGGCAATGGTGTCATACCCTTGAATCCCCACTGCCAGGTCCTCAATAACAGGAGCTTTTAGATTTGATTGATCGTAAAGATAGATCGTATTAGGCTTAAGATAGCCTTTTGTTCTCTCTACTGACCTTTGACTTAAAACCGTTACCAGATCAGCCTTCTGGAATTTAGGTGAACCAATCTTCTCTTCGGAGATTTGCACAAAGGCAATGGAAACACCCCCTCGTTGCTCCACCCCGAAATTAGGAATATAAAGGGCTTGTTGTCCAGAGATATAGGCGGCTTCCGCTAGTAGTTCTCCAATGGACTGCACCCCCTGTCCCCCTTCTCCGGCGATCACGATTTTAAACAGCCTCTCTTCCAGTCCCATCTTTAAACCTCCTGCTCTGCGTCTTTCAACTCTGGTACCCGTAGTTCACCAACTTTAAAATAGCGTTCCATCTCTCCCTGGAGAAACCCCCAGGTCTCTTTGGCATTAGTCCGCCAGTTCGTAGGACAAGTTGAAAGGACTTCAACAAAGGAAAACCCCCTCCCCTCCAGCTGATTACGGAGAGCTTTTTTTAAATATCTTTTTAATTGGTTGTAATCCCCAACTGTTCCTCTGGCCACATATGTTCCTTTCGGAGCGATGGCCGCTACTAATTCCGGTCCGAGCAGTGGTGAGCCGGTCTTCTCCACATCCCGTCCGTAAGGGGTGGTGCCGGTCTTCTGTCCCGGTAAAGTTGTAGGAGCTAACTGCCCCCCGGTCATTGCATATAAAGTATTGTTCGCTAAAATCGCGGTAATTCGGTCGCCGCGCATAGCAGTATTAACTAAGTGTTGAGCGCCGATGGCATATCCTCCACCATCACCCATATAAGCGATACCAATCACTTCTGGTCTAGCCCTTTTCGCGCCCACAATCAAAGGGATCGTCCTACCGTGATGAGTTTGAATACTATCAACATTAAAAAAATCCCAACTCAGCAAGGAACAACCAATATCACATCCATAGAGAACTCGGTCTAAAATACCAAGTTCATCTACCGCCTCCCCCAAAGCTTTGAGAGCAATACCATGACCGCACCCCGGACAGAAACGATGAGGTTTGGTCTCTTTCCGCCAAGAAGTAGGCATGCTTTTATTCTCCATTCTTTCCCTGAGCACCGCCTGCTCTCCTCCTGACATGTTTTACCCCTCCTTTTTGCCTAAGGGAATTGAATAATTACCTTAAGCTTGTATTTGACCGATCTACAAAATGCTTCTAACTTTTATCCATTGAATTATGCAACTCCTTAACCTAGGTGCACAATAGTCGCTTCGATTTCTTCGGTTGTAATCCCCACACCCGGCCTTAATAACGAGGCGATGGTATTTGATAAGCCGTACAATTCTTCCTTGACGATCGAAAGTAACTGTCCGTAAGCTGATTCAACCACCACTATTTTAAGTTCAGGATTTTCTGAAACTACTCGCCGCAAAGCTTCTCCAGGAAAGGGACGGACGGTAATTGGCCGGAAATATCCCACTTTCCACCCTTGGAGCTTTAAGTTTTCGACCGCGCCTTTAGCCGCACGAGCTACAATCCCATGGGCTACTATTAAAACTTCGACTGCTGGGTCGCTCTCCTCTTCCCATTCTATTAAAGCCGGTTTGAGCTGTTCAAAATCAGTCACATACTCCATTAAAATCTTATTTAATTCTTCCTCGATATTAAAAGTATTGCGCAGATGAACCGGATCACGATCTAAATATGGGATTCCTGGTCTGAGCAGTATTGGTTCAGCAGTAAGATTCTCCCAGCCACGAGCCTCCGGTCGAAAAAGAGTTACCGTCTCTCTCATTTTAGCTTGATAACCATCACCCAGCACAAAAGCGGGAAATCGATACTTCCAAGCCGCATTAAAAGCTTTAATCGTATACTCAAAAAGTTCTTGGTGGGAGGAAGTAGAATAAACAATCCTCATTCCTTCCCCATTCCCACCGGTAGCAGTAAGTCTTAATTCTTGCTGGGAATAAATAACTGTAGCAGTCGAAGGTCCTCCCCGCTGTTGAATAACCCATACTCCCGGGAGTCTCATCATCTCCGCCATCGCGATCGGTTCCTGCATTAAAATATTACCCGGACCAGCAGTGCCAGAGAAAGTTTTCTTGCCGACTAAAGCGCCACCCAGCATGGCAAACCCCGCTGAGATCTCATCTTCGGTCTGGAGAAAACCCCTCCCAAAGTGCGGAGCAAGTTTTGCCCAATAATGCATAATCTCGTTTTGGGGAGTAATTGGGTAGCCATACATAAAGTCGGCATTCGCCGCTAGCGCCGCCCACGCAATCACCTCATTGCCAGTCATAAACATTCGTTTTTCCTTGTTAAGAACTTCCTCATATTCCTGTCTTAACCCTTCGCTGGCTATTTTCCCCACCTCGCTTTCACTTATCAAGCTTTTTGCGTTATCACCACATCGCATAGGGCATATACCTATCCAGTGGCCAAACCTTGTTTCCCATTAGATCAAACTCCCCGATTTCCTCGGCGTAAGGTCGTAAGACCGTAGTAGCTACTACTCTTATCCCCAATTCCCGGGCCACTTGGGTTACCAGCATTGCTCCTTCCTGAATTAGTTCGATGGTCGTCTCCTCCCCAAGATGAGTATTATTAATTAACCCATCTACCTCTCCAAATTCTGTAATATAACTTACAAGTAAGGAAAATGACGAAGTTAGTGGCCGCGTGATATTAATTACCAAGTTTAAATGAATTTTTTCCCTTCTCTCCTGAAAACTGCCTGTTATCAAATTTAGTATGTTACGACCATTGACTCCGTATCCCAAATCAATAATCACATCCCCCTTAAAATTAAAAGCCGTTGTCATCTCCGCTTTTAGCGGGATTCCGGCTTCTCCTAATCCGATCGTCTCCACTGTTTCCCATCCTAAAACATTAATTCCCACCTGCTCTAAAAACTTTTTAAGGGGCCGAAGTGTATAAAAAGGTTCTACTATATCCAAGTCCACCAATCTTACTTTTCTTCCCTCTTGAAGTAAATTCAAACTTCTATTAACAGCGTTTTCGCTTTTACCGCTGGCATATTCTCCCGCATAAGCTTCGAGTATTCTCCCCAAATTCACATCTCCTCCTACAATTAGGCTAATTGCCTTCTCCCTATATTCAACTGTCACTTGATAGCCTTACTGTAGCAACCGACTATCTATCGCGACCTCAGTAACAACGCAATTAGCTTAAGCTAAGGGATTATATAATTCGATTATTTAAAATTTAACCATAATCTATAGTCGTTCACGCTGGCTACCCTTCCCATCACAAAGTGATTTTAATCAAGGCCAGGTGAATCGACAAGCCCCGAAGTGATTTTTAGATTGGGTAAAAAGATACCGTGGGTAATTATGCAATTCACTAAAGTAGGAAATCTCTCCCTTAAAACCAACAGCATAAAACAGTCTAACATGGAAACCTTATAGGTGAGGTGAAATTAATGGGGAAAAAAAAGCTTACCCCAGCCCAGAGAAAATATCAAGAAAAAGCCAAAAAAGCTGAACCTAAACCTTTATATTTACGTAATGCCTTGTTTGCCTTCTTAAGCGGAGGATTAGTTTGTGTCATCGGACAAGGTTTAACGGATTTTTATAGCAGGATAATGAACCTTCCCCCAGAAGAAGCCGGAGACCCGGCAGTAGCTACTGTGATCCTAATTGGAGCTCTTTTAACCGGGTTTGGTGTTTTTGATAATATTGCCAAATATGCCGGCGCCGGGCTGGCAGTTCCGGTTACTGGCTTTGCCAATTCTGTGGTCTCCTCAGCGCTAGAGTTTCGGGAAGAAGGCTTGCTTTACGGGATAAGCGCTAAAATGTTTACCTTGGCTGGCTCAGTAATTACCTTCGGAGTCGTAACCGCTTTTATCATCGGTTTGATTTATGCTATATTTCTTTAAAAACAGTTTTTACTCAAGAGAATAAAAGGAGAGAACCATGGGTAAAAAAACTGGAAAACAAACTTACCAAATCGCCAATCCCCCTATGATTATTAGTACCGGAACAGTGGCGGGTCCCTTTGAAGGACTTGGCCCCCTAGCTCAAGATTTTGATGAAATATTAACTGATGCCCGTAACGAGCAAAGTTCCTTTGAAAAGGCCGAACGTTCGATATTAATCAAAGCCTGTCGGCTGGCTTTAGATCATGCCAGTTTCTCTTCTACTGAAGTTGATCTTTTTCTCGCTGGCGATCTTCTAAATCAGACCATTTCTTCTAATTTTTCTGCAATCTCCCTTGGCATTCCTTTCATTGGTCTCTATGGTGCCTGCTCTACAGCAGCCTTAGGTCTCGGTCTAGGAACTCTCATCCTTGATGGTGGTTTTGCCGGGTCGGTCTTAACTGCTACCTCCAGTCATAACTCTGCCGCCGAACGACAGTATAGATACCCCACCGAATATGGAGGACAACGTCGCTCCTACCAGCAATGGACCGTCACTGGAGCAGGAGCGGCCCTCCTGGGTTACACTGGTGAAGGTCCTCGGGTAACAGCCGTTACCTTTGGCAAAGTGATGGATTTAGGATCAACCGATCCTTTAAATATGGGAGCCGCCATGGCGCCGGCCGCCGCCGACACCATTGTTCGGCATTTTCAAGACACCGGTTGGGATCCGAATTCTTTTGATCTGATTGTCACCGGTGATCTGGGAAAGGTTGGTCTTGACCTTTGTCGTCAAGAACTTAGCGAGCAGGGGATAACCCTTGGGGATAACTTTAATGATTGTGGGGTCATGATCTATGATCTCAGTAAACAAGATGTCCATGCGGGAGGAAGTGGCTGCGCCGCCTCGGCGCTGGTCACCTACGGGCCTCTCTACCGCAGACTAAAACGGAAAGAGATCCACCGGCTGCTTTTAATCGGCACCGGAGCTCTGCACAGTCCCACTTCGTATATGCAAGGAGAAAACATTCCTTGCATTGCTCATGCTGTTAGAATCGAGGTTTAGAACAAATGCCTGGAAAATCCGTAGCGCAATGGGTCGAATGGAAAGGAGTTTTGCACCTTGGGTTTAATTGAAAGTTTTAGCCGTATGTTGCTGGATAATGTGACCGATAAGTTTCTTTTACGTTTGATGCGTGACCCTTATGTGGAAAATATCTGGGAACTAGTCTCGACCACCATGAAAGTCACCCCGCTTCAGCTGATGGAGATCGTGCTCCGGGCGGAAAAAGGAAAACCCCTAGGCCGTCCTTTTGGCAGTGTCTACCACTTCTCTCCTTGGCAGGAGTTGATGTTTAACCCGGTTCATCTCTTTCGTCTGCCCACTGCCGATCCGAAGACGGTAACTACCAAGGTAACCCTGGGACTGAATGCTGCCAGACCTTTAGAATTACAGATTCCCATCATTATTTCCGGGATGTCCTATGGAGGAGCCCTAAGTAAACAAGCTAGAATCGCCTTAGCAAAAGCTTCGACCCAAGCAGGCGCCGCTACCAATACCGGAGAAGGCGCCTATCTTCCCGAGGAACGGGAAAATGCCGTCAAATATATTTACCAGTACCACCGGGGTCTATGGCCCCATGGCAACAAAAAAGAATTTTACACTATGGCTGATATGATCGAGATCCAATTAGGACAAGGAGCGCAAGCTTCTGCTCCCCAAACCACCCTGGCGGAGAAGATCAACGAAGAATTCCGCGAGATCTACGGTCTCGCCGAAGGAGAAGATATGGTCATCGCCTCTCGCTTACCAGGACTTGAATCTCCCGAAGATCTAAAGAACTTGGTCTCACGACTGAAAGAAGAGACCGGAGGCGTTCCCATCTCCTATAAATTTGCCGCCACCCATTATCTTGAAGCAGAGATCGAAATCGCCTTACAGGCAGGAATAGATGTAATCGTCATTGATGGAGCCGAAGCCGGAACTCATGCCGGGCAGCCCTTGCTGGAAGATGATTTCGGTCTTCCGACCATGCATGCGTTGGTTAGAGCAGCGGACTTTCTAGTAGAAAAAGGAGTCAGGGATCGAGTCTCTATTATCGCCAGCGGAGGATTTTTCTCTCCCGGGCACTTTTTAAAAGCCATGGCCTTGGGAGCAGATGCGGTTTATATCGGCACCGCCGCCGTGATGGCCATGATCCATACTCAAATGGTTGAAACCGCACCTTTAGAACCCCCAACCCAGTTAGCTTTAAACAGTGGTCGGCTCAAAGAGGAGCTAGATCTGGACTTAGCTGTGGAAAGCCTTACTAATTATCTAAAATCCTGCGTTGCCGAGATGGTGCTAGGCGCAGTAGCAATGGGTAAAGAGTCGCTCTCGGCTGTCGATCGTAACGATCTTTGCGCCCTCACCCCTGAAGTAGCTGAGCTGACCGGTGTTCAACTTGCATATCGGAGAAAGACCTATGATTTTCCCCAACCAGCCGAAGTAAGAAAAAATAGTGAGAACAGAGCTTATCAATAATAAATCTCACCTTTCGCACCCACTAAGTCGTCAACGTTAACAACCACTTGGCCCAAGTAAAAAACAAGATGAAAGTTAACGTTGATCGAACAAGCCTCGAAGTGTTTTCTATATAGTCGCTCACGCTGGCTACTTTCCCCATCACGAAGTGATCTAAAGCAAAGCCAAGTGAATCGACAAGCAAGTTGTTCATGCCGCCTACCGACAGTATAACAAAGAAATGTAAATCAAAGACGGGTGAATCAACAAAGGAGGAATTTCCTGAATTGGTTAAATACACGCTTAGGGTAATTATGCAATTCCCTCAGGTGCGAAAAGTGAGCTAAGTAAAGGTAAACCATTAATTAGTTTCGATTTTGACTGGTAAACTCTTTCCACACTGATTACAGAATTTAGCGTCATCAGAGATTTTTGCTTCACAATAAGGACAAAACCTTTTTCCTCGCGCTTCCTGGGACTCACGGTAAACTTGCTTTAACTCTTTTTCCTTCTGCTTAACCTGCTCTTCCAAAGTAGCTATCACTTTACACTTTTCCTTCAGTTTTTCCTGATCAAAATTTTCCTCACTATACATAGTATAAGTTAATTCACCCAAGGCTGGGAAATAAGATCTCATCTTGCTTTTTAATTCATCGATCTCTTTTTTTACTTTTGAGACTTGTACTACCTCTTTTGTTTTAACATTGATTGTGGTTGTTAATTTATCAACACTCTTTTTTACATCTTGCCATAAATCGGCCAATTTTTTTCACCTCCATAATACTATCTATGGAAATTGCATAATTACCTTAAATTTGCATGTGAACGAACTCCTTACTAATAATGTTCGTAACACACATCTATTTTATAGTAAGCTAAAATATTACTACTCCTGCTAAGTTTCTCACTTTACAGATTTCGCTCGGCTTTTATTCTAAATTTTCAATAAAATTATTTCTCTCACCCATATTAAGAAATTGCAATTTAATTATTTAACATTTGACCACAATTTATAGTAAAAGGTTTTAACGAAACAGTTTGTCTTTATAGTAAGAAACAAGACCGGCAAACACCGGTCTTGTTCAGAAACGTCTTCTTAAGCATGGGTTTAACTATTTGCTATCCACCTTAGCCATATGACAAATCAGGTCTACCACCTTGTTAGAATAACCCCACTCATTATCATACCAAGCCACTAATTTAACAAAGTTATCATTTAAAGCAATTCCAGCTTTAGCATCAAAGATCGAAGTGTGGGGGTCATGAATAAAGTCGGAAGAAACGACATCATCCTCAGTATAAGCTAAAATTCCTTTTAGTTCATTTTCAGAAGCCTTTTTAACCGCCGCTTTAATCTGTTCATAAGAAGTTGCTTTTTCCAACCGACAGGTTAAATCGACAACAGATACATTAATGGTTGGAATGCGGAAAGACATACCTGTAAGTTTACCATTAAGTTCGGGAATAACCTTGCCCACAGCCTTAGCCGCACCGGTAGAAGAAGGAATGATGTTCGCGCTCGCTGCCCGTCCCCCTCTCCAGTCTTTCTTCGAAGGACCATCAACGGTTTTTTGAGTAGCGGTCATGGAGTGAACGGTGGTCATCAAGCCTTCGACGATCCCAAAATTATCATTAATCACTTTGACCAAAGGAGCCAAGCAGTTGGTGGTACAGGAAGCATTAGAGACCACCTTCATATCTTTATTGTACTTATCATGGTTAACACCCATTACAAACATGGGCGCATCCTTTGAAGGAGCGCTAATCACTACCTTTTTGGCGCCGCCTTTAAAATGAGCAGAAGCTTTTTCTGTAACGGTAAAAACGCCTGTTGATTCCACTACGTACTCAGCCCCACAGGAGCTCCAAGGAATTTCTGCCGGATCCATACACCCGAAAACACTAACCTTTTTCCCGTTAACCACTAGTTTCTCATCTTCAATCGTCACTTCACCCTTAAAACGGCCATGAACAGTATCATACTTTAACATATAAACCATGTAATCAAGGGCAATAAAAGGATCATTAATCCCCACGATCTCCACTTCCGGATTATCAACTGCCGCTCTAAAAACGAGCCGCCCGATCCGTCCGAACCCATTAATCCCTACTTTAACTGACACTTTTAGTACCTCCTTTTCAATCCAACCGGCTGAATTTATGAGGACATTTAAGTCGTCCTCGCAAACGGTTTACTTCTAATTGTATATAAAATTTTTTTATTCTTCAATAACAAAAAGGAAAAAAAGGAGAAATTTAACCTAATTATTATAACCCAAAATCACAAAAGGTTGAATATTGCTGGTTTAGGAATTTACAACCTCAAAACTTCCTCAAGTTCTATGCCTATCTGGACGATATAAATTTAAGGATTGCATAATTCAATTATTTAAGATTTAACCACAATATATTGATAGCCTAATACTAGTTAAACACTATATATTGTGGTTAAACATAAGCTTAGGTAATTATGCAATTCCCTCAATTCTGAAATTATATCCATTCAAAATCTATTTTATAAGTATTTTGACGCTAACATGAGCATGCCGATTATAAGGAGGCTTTTTAAGTGACCACCGATCGTGAACAGCAAGACATCGATTTTACACTCTTACCTTCCTTTATTATCGAAACCGAGGAGCAATTAGAAAGATTAATTCAGCTTCTTTTGTTAATAGAGGAAAATCCAGAGCGGCAAGCAGATCATCTGGATGAGTTATTCCGCCTTATTCATCAGCTGAAAGGATCTTCCGCCATCGTCGGTTTAACGGATCTTAGCGTCTCTTTACATGAAGTGGAAAACTTACTTGAGCAAGTTCGGGAAAAAAACGCTAGTTTTGAAGAACATTTAATTAATTTATTAATCGAATTTGCCACCGCTCTGGAAGCAGCGCTAGAAAATCAATTAACCGATTTCAATAAAGATTACTGGATTTCCCGGTTTAGAAAATGCCATCCCGACCTTGAAGATGACCAAACTTACGAGATCATTAAACCGGATATCCCCCTCATTCTCAGCCGGGAAGAGAAAGAGTTGGTCGCCTCCTCCCAGGAAGAGGATAAGATTATCTACGGCATCGAACTCCTTTTTACCCAAGAAGCGCCTTTAAGAAGCGTTGTCGCCATCGCCTTTTATAATTACTTACAAAGATTCGGAGAAATCCTGACCACGGCTCCACCTTTCTCTCAGCTAGCTGAAGAAAACTTTGCAATTTTTAAAGCGGTTTTAATTAGCGAAAAACCGCTCACTTTAGAAGAACAACAAAAGATTATAACCTTTCCAGTTAACGATGGAGTTGAAAAAGTATATATCAGAGAATGGACATACCGAAAAGAAGAAAGCTCTTCTTTTAATAAAACAATCCGGGTGGATACCGAGCAAATCGATGAACTTATTAAACAACTAGAAAAACTGAGCGCCATCAAAACCGCCTTATGCCATCTTTACTCCTTAAAAAAACAGGATGCTGCCACTTGGGAAGAGCTGGGCGCAAACTTAAAAGACCTTGAACACCTTGTTGCTAGCCTACAGTTGGAAGTGGACAATTTGCGTATGGTCCCCGTAAAACAAATATTTTCCAGGTTTACTAATTATATACGGAAGATGGCCCAGCAAACCAAGAAAATAGTGAAGATCGAACTCCGCGATCAAAATATCAAAATTGATAAAGATATAGCAGAACAATTAATCGATCCGCTGACCCAATTGATTAAAAACGCGATTGATCATGGAATTGAAACACCTGCGGAAAGAAAACAAGCTGGCAAGAAAGAAGCCGGAACCATTTGGCTGGAAGCGCGCCAGGATGGTAAATATCTCCATATTAGTGTTAGAGACGATGGTCGTGGTCTTGATTTTATAAAAATTTCCAGTACGGCAGTTGCTAGAAAATTGACTGCAGACCAAAAACGCTTTTCTACTGACAACATTAGTGAGCTTCAACAAATCATCTTTACCCCAGGGTTCTCCACTTCCGAACAGGTTAATAACCTCTCTGGCCGTGGAGTCGGTCTTGATATTGTAAAAACCAACCTGGACAAGCTGCAAGGAATAATTGAGATTATAAGCCAAGAACAACAAGGCGCCACCTTCACTTTAAAAATCCCTTTTACCTTTATAGAGGGGCCCACACTAAACAAAGGGAATTAATAAAGGTCATCAATACTGAAGCTGTACTTAACTATTTTCTTAAATTATAATTACTGGAGAAGATTTATTATGAAAATGAGCAACAAAAGAATAGTTACAATCTTTAGTGGGGACTGTTTTGTCTCCGAAAACCGCAACATAATAATCAGCACTATTCTCGGTTCTTGTGTCGCGGTTTGTCTTTATGATAAATGGGCTGGAATAGGTGGTATGAACCACTTTATGCTTCCAACTCGTACTCAAGATCGCAGCAAGAAACAAAGCTCCCATGAGCTTTATGGTCTTCCTTCCCTAC
This sequence comes from Firmicutes bacterium UBA5388, assembly GCA_002409975.1. Lineage (GTDB taxonomy): Bacteria > Bacillota > UBA4882 > UBA10575 > UBA10575 > UBA5388. The sequence continues at coordinate 17,287 of DHOO01000036.1, read as the reverse complement.
AAAAAATGGTTAAAGAATTACTACGAGCTGGCGCTGTAAACCCAAGACTTGAAGCAAAAGTTTTTGGCGGCGCTAAAGTAATAAAGGAACTGCCCTTAAATATACCGAAGTCTAATATTGAATGTGCTCTTGATTTTTTAAAGCAACATGATATCAAAGTCATTTCTAGTGATACCGGGGGAGAATTTGGCAGAAAAGTATTATTTGACCTTTCCGATTTTTCTGTTTATGTAGAAACCCTGACCAACACGAAAATAACACAACTGGAGAGTTTTATCAATGAACAAAGGAACATCAATACTTCCTCCCAGTGACCAAGAGATTAACGAGTTATGTAAAATCATCAATACAAATCTGGGTTTTAAGTACGATCACCAAAAAAAATATCTAATTGTCTCACGCTTAGATAAACATTTGGCGCAATTAGGTTTCACTACCTATCGCCAATATCTTGAGTATTTACAAACTGAGCCCGAGGAGCATAGTATCCTTTTTTCCTTATTAACCACTAATGTAACTTCCTTCTTCCGAGAAGCTATTCATTTTCAATATCTTAAGAAGGTTCTACTCCCCCATTACCGAAAAGTAAACACCGGCCCTAAAAAAATCCGAGCATGGTCTGCCGGTTGTTCATCTGGGGAAGAACCTTACAGCCTAGCAATCACTCTTCGCGAAAGCCTCGGCGCCGACTGGGATATTATGATCCTCGCTACTGATATTAGCGCTCAAAAATTAACCATGGGTTCCAAAGGAGGGCCCTACACCAGGGAACAGGTGGCGATGATCCCCCCACACCTGCTCAGTAAATACTTTTCTCCAGAAAAACATAAAGAGGAAACCCTTTACCGAGCAACACCTCTTCTCCGTCAACTGGTGGCCTTTCAATTAGTCAATCTTCTAGATCAACAGGCTCTTCCTCAACATATTCGCCTGAATCTCATCTTCTGTCGCAATGTCTTTATTTACATGGCCGAGGAGGCTAAAAACCAAATCCTATCACAGTTTTACTCCCGTTTATATCCCAATGGTTATCTTTTTCTAGGCCTCTCCGAATCCTTAAATAGCTCTGACTCTCGCTGGAACTCAATCGGAAAATCTATCTATCAGAAAAAATAAACTAGGAGATGATTTAGATCGAAAGGAAGATTAGGGTTTTAATCGTAGATGATTCAGCCTTTATTCGTTGCTTTTTATCTGATCTTATTCAAGAAACGGAAGATTTGGAAGTAGCGGCAGTGGCTCCTGATCCCACAAAAGCCTTAAGATACCTTAAAGAACAAACAATCGATGTGATCACCCTTGATGTTGAGATGCCGAATATGGATGGGTTAGAATTTCTTCGTTACCTCATGAAGTTCCATCCCAAGCCGGTACTAATGATCAGTTCTTGGACCCATACCAATAGTGAGTTGGCTGTCAAAGCTTTAGCGCTAGGGGCTATAGATTGTGTGGGTAAACCAGTAATTGGCTTTCGTGAAGGAATGGAGAAGTTAAAGACAGAAATTATTACCAAAATCAGAGTAGCAGCCCAAGCCCATGTTAGTAAAAATTCTTTAGTTTCCCTCCCAAGCCGACAGGCTTCAGAACACGCTTTCCCTGTTTCGGCAGGAACCGGATTAGAAATTACCACCGATAAAGTGATTGTAATTGGCACCTCTACCGGTGGCACTGTAGCTCTGACCGAAATCTTTAAAGAGCTGCATCCGCAGGTTCCAGGGATAATTGTTATCCAACATATGTCCGCAATGTTCACCCCTTCTTTTGCCTCCTCTCTGCAGCAAGCAAGTCATCTGCGAGTTCACGAAGCCAAAGATGGGGAGCAAATCCTTGCTGGTCAAGCTCTGGTTGTGCCGGGAGGAAAAAGTCTAACGATCAAAAAAAGCGGCGCTAAATATCATACGATCATCGCGCCGCCTTTAAAAGATTCGATTTATAATCCCTCAATTAATCACACCTTTAACTCCGTAGCTTTGGTAGCTGGGCGTAATGCTATGGGTATTATTCTGACCGGAATGGGAGATGATGGCGCCGAAGGGTTAAGAGCCATGAGAGAAAATGGAGCCTACACCATCGCCCAAGATGAAAAAACTTCTGTTATTTATGGAATGCCCCAAAAAGCCTGGGAAAAAGGGGGAGCAGTAAAACAAATCCCTCTTGAGCGGATTTCCTCCGAGATTCACCTATGGGCTGGTTTAAAGTAGTAAAAAAGCTCGTCTCACTTTACTTGTCTTTGGAATAATTCTCGAGCAAGGATGCTTGTCGTGCAACGTCAATTGTATCTATCAAACTACAGTGCTCAAAAACAACACAGCAGTAAAATTCCATACTGATTAGGAGTTAATAAAGTAGGCGCCACTATGAACTCCTTCTTCTCCTCATGTAAAGCCATCACTGCTTTTCCAGTTAGATAGCCCAGCATTGAGCCGAAGAAAACATCCGAAGGCCAATGCGCTTGATCATACACCCTGGAGAGAGCCGTTGCTCCAGCCAATCCGTAAACTAACACTGGGATATATTTATTTTCCTGATAGATGGTAGCAAGCACTGAAGCTATAGAAAAAACCCCAGCCGAATGCCCTGAAGGAAACGAAAGGTTTTTTAGAGAGAGACCCGGCCCATCCCAAGTATAATAAGGATCGCCAGTATTAGGTCGATGCCGGTGAGCAGTCATTTTTAAGATATAAACAAAAGAGCTACTAACCAAATAACTCTCCAAGCATAATCCAGCGCTTTCCGTGATCTTTTCTTCTCCGGCAGAACAACCGTAAAGGTATAAACCGGCCAGTGAAGGCAGAAGATAAAGCCCATTACCCAAAGGCTGAACCACTGTAGAAACTAAGTCCCAAGCTTCATTGCGTTGCTCTTGAACCAAGGCGAAAAGTTTAGCGTCATTGTTATAGAGCATAACCGTAGTTCCAAGTACTAAGGAAGCTGTTAACCACTGTTTTTTCTCCCAGTGCAACGGGGAGAGAGTAAGCTCTCGGAAATCCGAAAGAAACTGCTTAACCGGTGGATTACTGGTTTCAACACTATTTTTAAGTTCAGCCGCCGATACCGGATTAGCGCTCAACAGTAAAAGAAAAACCAGCGCCACCAGTTTGGTGGTTAATGTAAAAAAGGATTTATTACTTATTGGCTCCATCTGCTTCATCATCCTACTTTTATCTTGAACAGTCTATTATTTATCTTTATCTCTAATCTCCACCCGTCGGATCTTCCCACTAATCGTCTTCGGTAGTTCAGTCACAAACTCCACCACTCGGGGATACTTATAAGGAGCCGTTATCCTCTTGACATGATTCTGAAGTTCTTTAGCAAGCTCCTTGCTGGGGGAGTAATTTACCGTCAAGACTACACTGGCCTTCACAATCTGTCCCCGATCAGGATCCGGAACACCGGTGACCGCGCATTCCAGAACCGCCGGATGTTCCAATAAAGCGCTCTCCACTTCAAAAGGGCCGATGCGATAACCGGAACTCTTAATCACATCATCAACCCTACCGACAAACCAATAGTAGCCATCTTCATCCCGCCAGGCGGTATCTCCCGTATAATATCGACCATCATGCCAGACACTCTCGGTTTTTTCTCGATCTCGATAATAGCCGCTGAAAATCCCCACCGGTTTTTGTTGATCCGTGCGGATGACGATCTGGCCAACCTCCCCTACCTCACAGGGAACGCCGTCTTCACCGATAATCTCCACCTCATAACCAGGCGAAGGTTTACCCATTGAACCTGGTTTTGGTTCCATCCAAGGGAAGGTGCCAATGGCCACCGTTAACTCGGTCTGACCGTAAGCCTCCATTAATTTGATTCCGGTCATCTTTAGAAACTGGTAATAAACCTCAGGATTCAGCGGTTCTCCGGCTACCACACAATATTGTAGCTTCTGTAAATTATAGCGCGTTAAGTCCTCTTTAATCAAATACCGGTAAATAGTGGGCGGCGCGCAAAAAGTAGTCACTCCGTATTTTTCAATCACTTGTAAAAGCTCTTGCGCATGGAATCTTTCAAAATCATAAACAAAAACCGCACTGCCAGCCAACCATTGTCCATAGAGCTTCCCCCATACCGCTTTCGCCCACCCGGTTTCCGCTACCGTCAGGTGAAGGCCTCCCTCTTGAACATTTTGCCAATACTTAGCAGTGACAATATGTCCCAGGGGATACTCGAAATTATGCATCACCATCTTTGGGTAACCGGTCGTTCCCGAAGTAAAATAAAGCAGTGCAATATCTTCAGGAGTAAATTGTTCCTCTGTCCTTTGAAAACAAGGCTCGGATTTTGCCAGCTCCCGTTCGAAATTCAGCCACCCCGACCGTTCTCCATTGACCAAAACTTTAACTTTAAGTGTAGGAGATTCCTGCCCCGCGGCTTCGATATGCTTAACCACCTCATCATCAGCCACGGAAATAATCATTTTTACATTAGCCGCCTTATTACGATAAACAATATCGGGCGCCGTTAACAGATGGGTTGCCGGGACCGCAATCGCTCCTACTTTATGCAGGCCTAGCAGCGCAAACCAAAATTCGTAGCGCCGCTTAAGAATCAACATCACCGGATCCCCTTTTCCGATTCCAACCCGCTGTAAAAAACCCGCCATCCGATCACTATACTCTTTAACTTCGGAAAACCGAATATTTCGACTGTTTCCCTGCTCATCGCACCAGACGATTGCGATCTTCTCCGGAGTTTCCTCCGCAATTTTATCTACCACATCATAAGCAAAGTTAAAATTGGGAGGCGTCTTGATCTTAAAATTCTTTACAAATTCATCATAAGAATGGAAATCTCCTGCTACAAATCTTTTCAACATCAATTTTTCCAACCTCACTTATCAACTATACTATGACCGCCAGAAATTGAGCCGGTTCCCCATTTAAGGCCCTCATCCCATGATCAATACCGGAATCAAAATATAAAGAATCTCCGGGGTAAAGAATAATTTCATACCCATCAAGAAACACTTTGAGGGCGCCGGAGAGCAAATAGTTAAATTCCTGACCCGGATGGTTATTAAGCTTCAAGGGATGCTCCTCTGCTTCCGGTTCGACCGTGACCAGAAAAGGTTCAGCCCTTTTCAGAATGAAGTTATAGGCCAAATTCTGGTATTTATAGTCTTTTCTTCTTTGGACGGAAACCCCTCTCCCCTTCCTGGTTAAAGCATAATTACGCAAACGTGGCTCTTCCCCGGTAATTAAGGAACTAAGCTCAAGCTGGAATTTTTGAGCAATCTTGTATAAAATACCAACAGGAATATCATCAGTTCCCGCTTCATAGCTCTTATATAAATCCACTGTAATCTTTAGCTCCCTGGCAAGCTCGTCTTGGCTTAAACCGGCAATCTCCCGCATTTCTTTAATTCTGGCCGCAATCTGTCTAATTTCTTCCTCCATTTTCTCTACTCCTTCCCACTATAACTATTATGAACGACAATCCAGAAAATGTCTTTGGAGCTTCTCGACCCACCTGGCTCAAATCATCACTTCACGTCTATGGGCGGTAGCCAGCGTGAGCGACTACTTCTTGAATAAAATATAATTTAAATATTTTTACATATTTATTCCTTGGTTCGAATTAGTATTAAATTCTTGCCTTCTTTCCAAACTCCTCTTTTTTTGAAAAAAGACCGCCCCTAAGGACAGTCCGCCTCTATTCTCCCTTGTCCTGTAGATAATTTTTAATCGCGGTCATAAAATCATCCCCGTATTTCACTAGTTTCTGCATACCGACCCCTTTTATCGACAGCATCGCTTCTTTATTTAAGGGCTGGCGCCGCGACATTTCACGAAGGGTACTATCGGGGAAAATGATATAGGGCGGAACTTTTTCACGCTCAGCAATTTGTTTTCGTAACCTACGTAAACGTTCAAAAAGAGGGTCTTCTTCTCGTTCCGGATCCGTAGTCGTCACTATTTTCCCCTTAACTTTTTGATGCTCTTTCAAAACCAAAACGGCCTTAGACCGCAGTTTAACAACAGGGTACTCGCCGCCGGTCAGGGCCAAATAATCCTCAGCAATTAACTGATTTATTAAGTCCTTGATCTCAGGCAAGGTCCTTTCTTTCATTAACCCATAAGTAGAAAGGCGATCAAATCCTAAACTCCGCAGTCTTTTCGTGGAAGACCCTTTTAAGACCCCGGCAACCGTATTCACTCCATACGAACCACCCATCCGAATAATACAAGAAAAGGTTTTTTCAGCTTCCTCCGTAATATCCACGATCTCCAATTGATCATTACAATTACTGCACTTATGACAATTCTCCGGAAATTCTTCCTCTCCAAAGTATTCCAAGATAAATCCACGTAAGCACTGGGAGGTATGGACATAATCGGCCATTGTTTGCAATTTATCCAGTTCACTTTTTTTCCTCGCTGGCGAGTAAACCGTCTGTTCGATCAAGTATTTTTGAATAATAATGTCTTGAGGGCTGAACAATAAAATACACTCGCTTGCTTCCCCATCCCGACCTGCCCGACCTGCCTCTTGGTAATAGGCTTCCATATTTTTGGGAAGATTATAGTGGATGACATAACGAATATTTGATTTATCAATTCCCATCCCGAAAGCATTAGTCGCTACCATAATTTGCAGGTTATCATTTAAAAATTCTTCTTGAAAAAACTTTCGCTCCCGATCGTTTAAGCCCGCATGATATTTCCCTACGGCCAATCCTTTTTTACTTAAAAAATCATATAAATTTTCTACTTCTTTTCTCGTGGCCGCATAAATGATCCCAGCTTCTCTTTTGTTCTCTCCAATATACTTCAGGATAAAATTCTTCTTTTCAACTCGGCGATAGACACTAAAATACAGATTACTCCGGTCAAACCCAGTCATATAGATATTAGCATGATGAAGCTCAAGTAAACTGATGATATCGGCTTGGACTTCCTCAGTTGCTGTCGCCGTAAAAGCGGCGACCACTGGTCGACTGACCAGTTTTTTAATAAAAGGTCCAACCCGGCGATAACTAGGTCGGAAGTCGTGACCCCACTGCGACACACAATGGGCTTCGTCAATGGCTAAAAAGGAGACTTCCAGTTTTTTTACCATCTCGAGAAAAGAATCGGCTTCCAACCGTTCCGGAGCGATATATAAGATCTTATACTCGCCAGCCGCCGTCTTTTCGATTCTCCGTTCTACCTCTTTAAGCGATAAAGAGCTATTAATAAAAGAAGCGGGGATCCCCAAGTTTTCTAAGGTGTCAACCTGATCTTTCATTAAGGAGATCAAGGGTGAAACCACCAACGTAACACCGTTAAAAAGTAAAGCTGGGATCTGAAAACAGATTGACTTCCCGGCACCGGTAGGCATAATGGCAAAAGTATCCTTTCCCTGCAAGATGCTTTTTATTACCCTGGCCTGTCCCCCCCGGAATTTGGCATAGCCATAATACTTCTTAAGCAATGCTTCCGCCTGTTCCAGAATATCCTTCACCTCCGGTTTTTTCGCTTACTACTCTTTAAGCAATCGCAGAATCATTTTATCAAGTAGTTTGCTCACAAAAAGCAAAATTTCATTCCATTTATGCTTTTTGTGGTCTAATCATCAAGTATTACTTCGAGATAAAGCATCATCCCCCTTTTTTTTAGTCGCTCACGCCGGCTTCCTAATATCACAAA
>DHOO01000036.1:7207-9478 GCA_002409975.1 Firmicutes bacterium UBA5388 | reverse complement strand
GACCAACTGTCCTGTAGGATTTTATTCAAGACCAGATAAATCAACTAGGGCTATTTTCTGGGTAGCTTGACAAAAAGAAATCGGAAGTTTATAGTAAATAAAAAAAAGGAGCAGTATGATGTCTATTGATCTTCACCTTCATACTCAGGCTTCCGACGGTACCTTAACTCCGAAAGAACTCCTTGCTAAGGCGAAAAAATACGGTCTCATGGCTGTCTCCATTACCGATCATGATGTCATCGATTCCCTCCAAGAAGGGGTGGCCATTGCCGCTAACTTAGGGTTGACTTTTATTCCAGGGGTAGAGATCTCCGCCAGTTACACAGCGGATCTGAGCCTTCATATTTTGGGTTATGGGATTGATCCGCAAAACCCTAAGCTACGTAAGGTTCTTCGCCAAAATCAACAGGCTTGGGAGCAAAGTGAAGAAGATTCCATTGCTGCACTTGAAAAGATTAACATCAAAATAGACCGTCTAAGATATAATTACTGGAAAACCCATTCTGAGATGGGAGGGTGGCCACTGTTTAATACCTTGAGAGAAATGGGTTTAGTTAGCGACATGAAGGAGTACTTCAGTAAGTATTTTGGCTGGGGGCAACCGGCCTACATTACTATTCTCTTTGCCTCTCCCCGCGAAGTCATTTCGGCTATAAAGGCCGCCGGCGGTGTGCCTATTCTTGCTCACCCCGGGCTGTATGTGGAGGGTACAACTAAACTTATTACCAGAGCAAGCTTTCGGCAAACCTTAATTAGTTGGGGCATCGAAGGGCTGGAGGCGATCGCTAGTGGCCATTCGGCAGAAGAAACCGCTTTCCTGTTAACTTATTGTCAAAATAATAATCTTCTGGTGACCGGAGGGTCCGACTACCATGGAGAGTTTGCCGGGCGAAGCTTGGGAGTGCCTAAAGTGGATGATGCTTATCTTCAACCCTTATTATCCGCCATTGAACAAGCGCAACAGAGAATTATAGTAAAACATATTTAACTTAGTGTTTAATTTAAGGAATTGCATAATTCAATTATTTAAGATTTGACCACATTATATTGATAGCCTAATAAAAGCCAAACACTATATATTGTGGTCAAATACAACCTTAAGGTAATTATGTAATTCCCTCAATTACATCTCTCTAAATTTGCTTCGTAGACTCTAAGGGAATGAACTCTGCTAAAAATTCACCTTTAGCCCCACGACCAGGTTCCAGTCATCCCGGGTGTTTTGGATCTCCCCTTGGACAGTAGCATGGGGATTTACGCTGGTCTTGCCTCCGACCACCACCAAATCACTGATTAAGTCCTCAGCTCCATAGAAACCACCGTAAAACAATAAGGTAGGTGATACGTCATAAGCAGCCTCTGCGTAAAAACCAAAATTAGTCTCTTTTTGCTCATTCTTTCGGCTATTGACACTCACCACTTCACATAAGAGATTAAGCAGTCCGCTGGTAAAGTCGGCATCGATTAAAAGAGCAAAATCACTGGCATCGAATTGTTTAGCCCGGTTAATGGAAGCCAAACCCACTCCAATCTCCAGCTCCGGATTGATCGCGAACGCTCCGCGTCCCACTAAATCGGTCCCTTCCCCAAAATAGTCGTTGGATACCGAGCCCACTAGAGCAAACTGATTAAAACTCGTCTTATATTTCACCCCAATCCCTTTATTAAACCCCGGATCTGCTGGGGCGACCACCCCTCCCTGCCATTGCACCTTCTTGGCCAGGCTTCCATTCATCGTCTCCGATTGGTCAGAAGCCCACTCAATGGAGAAGCGTCCGATATTGACCTCATCATCGCGGAGCACGTCATGAAGGTAATAATAGGCAATAATTTCTTCTTTGTAACCTTGATCGAAATTGAGTTCCCCCCTAACTCCGTCCTTGGCGCTTAAGTCGGCATTAAAATCGAGGGTAAGACCGTCAAAAAAGAACCCGGAATAATCGGAATTAATGCCAAAACCTACCCGCAGTTCGCCGCTGTCGATTACAGGGGCGGCATTAGACGGCCCCGTTACTAAAAAAAGCATCAGAACACCAACGAAAATAAAACCTGGTTTCTTCATGATTAATGGTTTAATGAAAGCAGATAGTTCTCGCAAAGTTAAATCCCCCTTACAAATTTAAAAAGTCCCTACCAGCATTAAATAGGAACTTTCAATTCAAGTTTACTAAAATCCTGCCGGGCAACTATATTTTTACATTTACTCTTCATTTAAAAGTTTTGCCTACCTATACCCAGAAAATAGCCCTAGTTGATTCACCCGACTTTGAT
>DHOO01000036.1:4612-7070 GCA_002409975.1 Firmicutes bacterium UBA5388 | reverse complement strand
TTGATTCACCCGACTTTGATTAAAGCACTAGCGTGCACTAAGGAAAGTCGGCGTGAACAACTAATTAAAGATGCCTTTGGGGCTTGTCGAGGCGCCTGGCTTAGATTTTTCATCATTTCATGTGCGCGGGCAGCCAGCGTGAGCGACTACTAAGGAAATACATAATTATATTTTATTCGAGGGAATTGTCTAAAAGAATAAATTAGGGATTGGACCTAAAATATGAAGATTAGTCAATTCCTAGTAGGACTAGTAAGATACTATGATCAAATTTAAAATAACGAATTATACAATTTCTTAACACTAAAAATTGGCAAAAACCCTTGTTAAATCAATTCCCAAATCAGGAAAGATCTCCACCTTCACCTCTTCCTCGGTCGTATAAACCTGAGGAGGACCATACTTACCATCATTTCCTATTTTATATACTTGCAGAGTTTTATTCGTGGGATCGGCTAACCAGTATTCCAGTACTCCCACTCGCTCGTATAAATCACGTTTGATTTTCATATCCTTGCCGGCAGTATAGGGAGAAAGGATTTCAATCACCAGATCAGGAGCGCCTTTACAGCCCCGTTCATCCAGCTTGTTTTCGTCACAAACCACCACCAGATCCGGTTGAACTACTGTCTCAATCCGTTCATCCTCTTCATCGCCCTTTGGTAAACGCACATCAAACGGCGCCGCATATACCTGGCAGTTTTTATCTTTAAGGTAAACAGCCAATTGGAGCATAAGTTCTCTGGATATATCCTGATGCGCCCTTGATGGCGCCGGCGTCATATTATAAGGAACACCATCGATCAGCTCCCAACGCTCTTCATCCGGCCAAGTCAAATAATCCCCATAAGTATACTTCTCTTTGGTAGCGGCTTCAAGTTTGGTTTCCCGGACTTTAAACTTCACAACCCTTACCTCCCTTACCAAACCTTTTTGAACAAAGATAAGTGTTTTATTTTATACTTTCTCCTTGCCCCTTATTTGCAAGTCTTGCCCTTAAATCCGAAAATACCTCTTCAATAGTAAAAAACGTTGATTAGTAATCTTTGCTTCTAATTCCGCTTCTTTTAGTTTTAGATTTCTTTTTCAAACAGTTTGTATTCATAGGCTTTTATTTATAAATCTGGAACGAGTTTAATAGGTGGCATATCACCCCTGTGCTTAGGCTCAGATCGCAGGGAAGCTATTATGCCGATCAAAGAAACTACTAAAGCTAGTACTCAGCAAAGTAAGGCCTGCCAGTAATCACTTTCATTTGGTCAATGATATTTTAATCCATTCAATTGACAAAATCCAGCAACAATAATTTCATTGATTCAAATCATTAAATATTCCCTAACCATTTTAATATGTACTCAGGACTTTCCTTTAAAACATACATTCGCTTATAATTCTCTTTATTTTCTAGTATATTTTCTTTTATAAGAACTTTAATAACGCTGTAGACAAGCGTTTTGGGAGACTTTTTATAATTTGTTTCTTGAATAATTTTATCATTCAATAGCGAAGATATCGTAGATGTCTTTATAAAATCCTTATTATATCGAACAAATTAGTCTATGATAGTTCTAACAATTTCTTCAAATATATGTATGGGAATTATATTGGGATAACTACTGCTCCCATCAGGTCTTGCTGTTTCAATTCTTATATTTTCATTTTCCTTCCTCCACGTTGTTCTATCAACTACATCTTTTATGTCTTTTTCGTTTTCCTCTTCAATTTCTTCGTTATCTTCTTCCTGATTATTATTAATTATGGAACCTCCAAACACTTCTTTGTAAGAACCCTTTAAATTTGCTAGTTCATTCATATGGTTTTTAACTTTATCTAATATTTGCAACGCATTTTGTATTTCTTCAACTTGTCCATTTTTACTACAATCAGGTATATGTTCTTGTAAGATTTTATTTATTAGATCTTCTAAACTATCCTCTAGCAAATCATAGGAAGCACTTATATCCTCAATTTCCTTTTTGAAGACTATATTCATTTTTATCACCCCCCAATATTTTCTATAAACACTGTTAACCTACTCACATCTTTAAAGTTCTTTAATATTACAAATTTGAATTTCTAGCAATTTTTAACAATTTATCCTAATGCCTCAAACAACTTAAATACTTGCCATATTCCTCCAACCTATCCCTAATCAAATCATCATTTGGGTCAAGCTTCATTGAATAATTAAAATAAGCCCTTGCCTTTTTAAAATCTTTCTTCTGGTCATATGCATGCCCCAGTTTTTTTACTATATAAAGCATTCCAGGAGTCTTTTTATTAATTTCCTCTAATATATCTATGGCCTTTTCCTGTTCGCTATTTAAACCATAAGCACACGCTAACCTATATCTGTAATTTAAGTCATCGGGATTTCTTGATACAAGTTTTTCGTAGACTTTGACTGCTTCCTCATATCTTTTTAGTTCAAAGAATAGTTTTCCTTTTAAGTATAGAA
>DHOO01000036.1:0-4267 GCA_002409975.1 Firmicutes bacterium UBA5388 | reverse complement strand
TTTATCAAATTTTTTATTTTTATAACATCGGATTACCCTTTCTAACCAATCCCCACCCTCATACCTTATTACTTCAAGCCCTTCACTGTAGGAAATAATATTGTTATTTTCATTCTTCAATACCTCTTCAAAATCCCTTTTTATATCTTTCACATTTTGATATCTTCCCTCAGGGGTTCTTTCAAGTAACTTCATTATAATTTTTTCAACATATTCAGGTATATTATCATTTATTTCTCTTGGTCTAGGATAAGGCATATTATTTATTAATTGATTAGCAGTTTCATGTGGTGTCCTGCCAGTTAAAAACTTATATAAAAGCACTCCCAATCCATAAATATCAGAATTCAGGTATCTGCGGTTTGAACCAGCAACTTCAGGAGCCATATATGCCCAAGTGCCCCCACCATCAATTGTTTTTATAAATAAGTCTTCTATAAGTTTGCTTGTGCCAAAATCAGTTATTTTGACTGTTGTCCCATCCGTTAAGATATTTTGAGGTTTAATATCCCCGTGGCAGATGTTTTTTGAATGAATATACTCTATCCCATCAAGTATCTGAAAAAACATACTATATATTTCTTCAAAGGTTCGAGGACTCATAAATCCCGTTTCACATAATTCATCTGATAGTTTATGCCCATTAAAATACTCCATTTCAATGAGAAAAACTCCATCTACCCGTCCCATCCAGTATATGGTAATTACATTTAGATGATGATTTCCAATAAATTCTTTTCCTTCGGATAAAGTATTATCTCCCCGTTCTTGGTCCTTAGGTATTTTAAGTGCCACAATTTCTTTGCTTTCAAGGTTTACAGCCCTCCACACATAACCAAAAGAACCTTCATCAATAAATTCCTTTAGCAAATACTTGTCTCCTATATTCATATCTACCTGTGGGCGGAAATTAACGGCTTTCTTTTTTCTCACTTTATCCAACCTCTACCCATTGATTTAATATAAGATTATCAGCATTACCTGAAGCAACACACCGATAAATTAAATACTTAGTTTTTAATGCATTAATTCCTCTCATATATGAACCATCACTTTTTTTAAACCCTTTATCCAATATGGATATATATTCTTCAATCTCTCCCGGATTTTCCCCAGCATAACTCCAATATACAAATAATATGATAGGGATATTCCCACCTAATTGATGATAAGCAATAAGCAAGTTTTCTATTTTCTCTTTAACTTTTAAATCTTTTCTTCTATTCTTTTCATATCTTTCAAATTCGCAAATCAATATAGGGTTATTACCTTCTTTTGAATACCAAATAGAATCTGGCCTTACCTCATTAACTTTAACTTCGTAATTGGCTTGGCTCTCTGCAACCATTTGCCCATAATAACCTGTCTGTGAATATGGATATACAGGACATTCTGAAAGGGATGTAATTCCTTCTACATGTCTCCCTATAGCAGTTATGTAATTAAGACCTACAGTATGAACAGTTTCTGAATAGTCCCTTATCCCAAATTGTGCCATCATAGGAAACATTTCATTTCTAATATTTCCTTCTTTAAATTCTTCTTTTATAAAATCAATAATCTTTTCCCTATTCATTGAATGTGCCCCACTCCTTAATAACTTCAGGGGATTCTCCACCATGTATAAGCGCTTTTGTCCCAACCTTTACTAACAATGGTGCAGGTATTGACCTTCCATTTATCAATGCCTCTCCCGTTGATAGAGATGGTAGTTCATCGATATCAGACTTTGAGAACATATCTGATGTTTTTGCAATAAACCTTTGGTCATCTGGATTCTTTAGTCTCATCGTAATAATCGTATTACATTGCGATGTAACATCTGGGTCTAGTTTCGATGGCCTTTGTGAAATAATTGCAAACCCTGTACCAAACTTTCTTCCTTCTGCAGCAATTTTCTTTATAATCTTTTTAGATATACTCGGTATACCTGCTGGTGCAAAATTATGTCCCTCTTCGTAAACAAGGAAACATGGTCTTATTTGCCTTTTCTTATCCGATGCTGCTCTCAATACCTCACTGGATATCAATGCTGTAATAATTTGCTTTGCATCATCAGATAAGCCTTGTAAATCTATAATTACAAGCCTTCCTATACTCTTTCCTTTTTCCCCAATCATTTCATAAATGTCTGTAGGTTCACCAATAGCCCTTGTATAAAAACTTTTTGCCTCATTTATTACTCGGGATAATTTTATAGAAGCAACTGCTGCACTTCTGTTGTTTAATGCTTTTGATTCTCCTTCAGTCAAGTTATCCCAACTCTTTAATTCTTCTAAACCTCGCTCGTCTGATAAAAGATAAGTTAAATCCTGAATATCCCTGGGAGGATTATTGTACTTTGCCTTCCAATATCTTATTGCAACATCTAATACTCTTTCTTGAGCCTCCGTTAACCCGGGAAGAATAGATGATAAATCGTCCATATCAAATCTGTCAAATTGCAGAGCCAAATGGTGATTCTTTGCACTATATTTATAATCAAAAGAATCAATCTGAGGAGTATATACCTTTATTCCACCTCCAGCATTCAGCATCTTTGATAAGTTCTCCTGAATCTTTTGTATGCTCTCCTTTTCTTTTTCTTCCTCGATATAATCGAAATTGTTATTAAAGTGTATCTCTCCCTTTCCAAATGCTTTCCCATACTCACCATGAACATCAAATACTACTACTGTTCCATTCATTTCTGCAACAAGTCTTTCAATAATTCTTCCTACAGTATATGATTTTCCTGAACCAGTCATAGCCAATACCGCTAGATGCTCTGTAACCAGTTTGTTTACGTCCAAATAAACAGGGACTATGTTGCTTCCCTTATCGTATCCAATGAGATTTCCTATATGAAGGCTTGTATTTTCATCAAATTTATAAAACTTGGACAAAAACTCATAATCTACGCCATATACCTTCTCTCCTGGGTCAAGAGGTCTCCTAGGTATTTTTATCTGTCCATAATAATCTCTATATCCAACTAATTCTATTGTTCCAAACAAGGTCTCTCCTGTAACTTGTGCACCTGGTAATATTTCAAGGGATGATAACCCCTCACCCATGTTGGAGTTATATAGAATATTGCTTCTGGATATGGAAACAATTCTTCCTAGAACATAGGTGTCTCCATTTTCTTCAGTTTCTCTATGTTTAATTTTTACAAACTCTCCTCTTTTAGCAGAAAAACTATTTTCAAGGGCAATCTTTAAATCGTTAGGATTCCCAGTATTACCGATAAGTTTGCCTATGTATTTGTCCATAAATAATACTCACCCCTTCGTTTTACTCTTCAAAAGCATCTAAGTCCTCTTTCCAAATACTCTCTAACTCCTCATTTTTAAGCATCTCTCTTGCTTGTGACTTATAGTATTGTAAGATAACATTTTTCCCGTTATTTGTCGCCTCAACTGGTTTTAAAGCATATTTTGCGTACCATAATGGTAATGGCATTGCTTTTTGTTGGTCAAATGCAATTAAAGAGATAACTTGGGAAGCCAGTTTATCGAGCATTTCTGTTTTCCATGCTTCTTTACTTCCCAAAACTTCTACAAGCATTGGAGGAGTAGTGTTTCCAGCCTTAATATGCATACCTACCATTTCATATTTTCCAACAGATTGAGGTTCCAACCTGTTTCTCTCTTCCTCATTGATTCTGCTAATCTCATAGGCTGCTGTTCTCGTTCTCTTAACCAGAATTCCTGTTAAAAGTCTTTTTACACCAACTTCCTGTAATTTAGGCATTATACTATTCATATTCTTAATAATTTTTCTATCAATATCATCAACAACATATTTCACTTTATCTTGTGTTAAAGCAAATATTACTGCACCGAATCGTTTGTTACCAACAGACGCTATTTTAATCCCATTTTCATCAAATGGATATATTTTTTCTTTATACTTAACCCAAAATCCTTCTATTGTAGAGACGCACTGTTTATAGACTTTTTCAAGGTCTTTTCTACCTGATATAGGCATATCTTGTAGTTCTAGCAACAATGGTACATCCACCATAACAAATTCAGGCTTTTCATCGTCCTCCATTAAATCCTCTAGCAACTTATATACATTTATAATATCTATGAATTTTAACTTCCTCTGACTATCCAAATCATCTATCTCATCTACATCTACTATACTTTCCTGCCTTGTTTTATAGATAGAACCATCATCGATAAGAACATCCTGCCGTACTGCCCCAGCAACATATAAAATTCCACCAAATGCATTAGAAGTCCTGTTAGTTGCAGAAATTCCTGAAGCCTTAATGGTA
>DHOO01000014.1:3872-6930 GCA_002409975.1 Firmicutes bacterium UBA5388 | reverse complement strand
AATATCGAGAGCTATTTTCTAAGCAGATTAATGAAGTTGAAATCTATTGATACTTCTTGTTAATTCCTCTGCCAAAACACGCAATTGGTCAACCAATGACTGTACTTGATTGGCAATGGCGGTTTGTTCCTCCGCCGCCGCAGAGACTTCTTCAGCAGAAGCAGAAGTCTCTTCAGATACAGCGCTAATACTAATGATTGATTGCACGGTCTGGTCCTTGTGCTGACTGATCCGCCGAATTAAATCACTAATCTCTTCTAAACGACCGACAATACTATCCATGGAAGCGATCACACCCTCGAATGACTTTTCCACCAGTAAGACCGCATTTTTTTGGTCGGTCATAGTGCTCCGGACCATCTGCACGGTCTCGCTTGAGGTTTTACTCTTATCTTCAATGCGCTCCAGAATTTTATTAATTGTACTTGCCGCTTCTTGCGACTCCAGCGCTAATTTATTAACCTCATCCGCCACCACTGCGAAACCTCTACCCGCCGCTCCGGCTCGAGCAGCTTCAATCGCCGCATTTAAAGCCAGTAGAGTTGTTTGCTCGGCAATATTGGCAATCAGGTCGGTAATTTTACTAATCTCCCCAGCGCTTCCAATCAGGTCGGTCATATCCTTATTAATCGTATTAGTGATCCTGTCTGTTTCATCTGTTTTCTCCGTTAGTAAACCGACGGTTTCCTTTGTCCGCAGACTCAAGGCTTTAGTAGAATTAGTAATCGCCTCCACCTGCTCAGCTTTATTGACTAACAGCTCAATTTGGACTGATAATTCACCCATCTGTTGCGATGATCTTTCGGTCTCGTTAGTCTGTTCGATCATTCCCTGGGAAATTTGCTCGGTAGCCGCAGCCACACTCTCAGCGCTTTGAGCCGATTGTTTGACGCTGTCAATCAAGGTATCGCTATGTTTAAAGACGGCGGTAATGGCGTTTTTCGTCTCCAAGATTAGTCCCACCATTTTTCCCACCATGTGGTTAAAACTCCAGCCCAAGTTACCCAGCTCGTCCCGGCTGTCAATCTGGACACGGGTCGCCAGATTTCCTTCTTCTGCCTGTCGCATAGCGCGAACCACTTGATTAAGGGCCTTGGAAATCCAGGCTGACATTTGATATGAGATCAAAACGACGATAATAAGAAAGATAATTCCAAACAAAAGGGTTACACGTCCGACAGTTTTAATATCAGCATAAAGATAGGAAGTCGGAGCGGTCTTCAGGGCAATCCAATCGTTAGTTGTGATGTTACGATAATTGATTAAAACCTGCTTTTCTTGGAAGTCCCCAATAAAACAGCCGGTATTCCGCAGTGAACCGGCAAGGTTCTTTTTAAAACTTTTATCATCTATAATCTGGTCTGCTTGAATTCCCAAAATGCCTTTATCAGGGGCAGAGATCACAGTGCCGTCCTTAGCGATCAAGATTAAATAATTAAGCATCCGGTTTATACTTTCTTCGTCAATACACACAGCAAACACACCCAACTCTTCTTGGGTGTTTTCCGAAGAAATTTCTCTGGCCATCACAATAAAGTTAGTAAAGGTATCAACCGGCATCGGCTTGGACCATACTACCATTCCTTTGGCTTCTACAGCCTGCTTGTAAATATCAGTCTCCCGAAAAGATTGAGCAAAGTGAGTCAGATCTTTCCCTTGCGAACTTTCAACATAATCATAGTTCCCTTCTTTACCCTCAGGCATAAAAAGAAAGGCTTGGATACCCGTATCTGTATAACGATATCCTTCCAAAAAAGCTTTAAATTTTTCTTTGTTTTTTTGGAGAGCAAAGGAGTTATCAGATCGGATGTATTCCTTCAAAAAACTGTTCGTGCTTTTGGAAACCGCCATTTGCGTTAAAATATCTTCATACCACCGCAGTTTAACCTCAAAGTTGGAAACCGTCAGCTGCAAAGCTTCGTCAGAATACCTTGAGATCTTCTCATTAATAGTTTTTCTGGCGCTAAAGTACGAGAGGGCGCCTATAAAAATCATCGGGATCAATGAAACCCCTAAAAAACCGAGCAACAGCTTAATTCTGATCGAACTATTCTTGATTACTCGCTTTTTTTTAAATATTTTACGTGCCATCTTCTCCACCCACCTCCTTTTAATATAAGGCTCTCTTCCAGTTTATTGTATCTATTGATTTTCTGGAGTATGCTTTTATAAAAGAATACTCTTATGAAGTAGCATCTATAGAACTTTATGTTCTATTATATCTTCAACTCACTAAGGAGATCAAGCATTACTGTTACCGCCAGCAGATCTGCCGACCCCCCCGGACTTATATTCCTCTTAATAAACTCCTGATCCATTTGGTACACCATCCGGATACCCGCCGCCGTGAGCATTCCTCCGGCCTCAAGAACGCGCCCGGCGTTTTTCTTTACATCTTCCAAAGTCTCTTGATCATGCCGAGCCGCTATATTTGTATCCTCATTAACAGCCATCAAAACCAGCAAAACCTGTACTAAAAGATCGTTTAAGGAAATACCCGGCTTGGATTTTAAACGTTTCAATTCGGGCAAGGCATGGTTTCTAACCGTAGCGAATCCGCTTTCCGCTTCGCCGCGTATCCCTTTGAAACCATACTTTTTGTAAAGCCGCTCGCCATGAGTAAGCAGTTCGGCATGTTTCTTCATTTCCTCCAGTTCCCTCCGGCAGATGCCGGATGTCATGGCCGCCACTTTGTGGCAGACACCCTCCACATCCGGCCTGCTCGCTTTCTGCTCCACCAGAGCGCAGGAGGTCGCCGCGCTAACGAGTCCGAGAGAAAAGATCAACCCTTTATGAGTATTTACCCCTCCGGTCGCTTTCAACATCGCTTTTTCAGCTTCGATGCCCAGACCCCGTAAGGCAGAAAATAACTCCGTCGCCTTCTGTCCGGCATATTTCACCCCCATGGCCGCCGCCTTATAAAAATAACAGACCAGCGAAGCGGTGCTGGCCATAAAGCTGAAAAAATCCATATCATTGTGGGCGCCTTGATTATAGCGATCAACCAATCCCGGCTTAGGAGAAGCGGAAACCTCATATAACAGCGACTGGATAGCAA
>DHOO01000014.1:0-3587 GCA_002409975.1 Firmicutes bacterium UBA5388 | reverse complement strand
AGTTTGAAAACAGGATAAGCTATCCTGTTCTAAAAAAAGAAGACCGGATAGCTTACCCCCACTTAGGCCGCTGCTTTCTTAGTTTTACCTTTAAACAAGTTAGTATCTCTAAAAATAGGCAGGGCAATAAAGAAAACTGTCGAAATCAGTAGAACAATACAAATAGTTGATTTGGTAAATATCCGCAAGCTGCCATTAGAAAGAATAAGCGCCTGTCTAAAGTATACTTCCATCGAATTACCGACAATCGCCGCCAGAATCAAAGGCGCCGTCGGTATATCGGCTTTTTGCATAAAATAACCGATGATCCCAAAAATAACCAAAATATAGAAGTCGGAGACCATGTTACTGATGGCATAGGTTCCGATAAAAGCCAATCCGAGAATGATCGGATAAAGGATTTTTGGCGGGATGGCCAGCACTCTGACCAGAACTCCGGCTAAGGGGATATTTATAACCGCCAGAATAAAATTCCCCAGGATCATACTGGCTATCAGGCCCCACACAATATCCGGATTTCTCTGGAAGAGCAACGGTCCGGGTTGGAGTCCCAGCATCAGCAAGGCCCCCATCATGACCGCGGTTGTTCCTGAACCGGGGATTCCCATCGTCAACATCGGGATCAACGCGCCGACCGAGGAAGCATTATTTGCCGCCTCCGGCGCAGCCAAACCGATGATCTCTCCTTTACCAAAATTCTCCGGATTATTAGAAAATTGTTTTTCGTTGTTATATGCTAACAGTGAAGCCATGGTGCCGCCGCACCCGGGGAGAGCTCCGATCAGGAAGCCCAGTGGGGTGCTTCGCAGAATCGGACGCCAGCACCGCTTCCATTCTTCCTTGGTAATCCAGATCTTACCGAACTTAGTCTGCATTTTTTTCGTGCCCTCTTCGATCCCTTTAAAACACTTAAAAACTTCACCCAGCGCATAGATGGCGATGATTACGGTTAAAAAGTCAATCCCAGACAGCAGCTCCAGAAAACCAAAGGTAAAACGCGGAATGCCCGTCTGCGAGTCCAGGCCGACAGTGGAGATCATTAATCCGAAAATTAGCGATATAAAGGCGCGGATCACGTTCCCCTTCGCCATGGTCGCCGTCATGGCCAGCGCCGCCACCATCAGGAGGCAGTATTCCGCCGGTCCGAACCTAAGCGCAAAGTTGGCCACCGGGGAAGCCAGAAAGATAATCAGCACCGTTGAGATCATTCCCCCGATAAAAGAGGCGATTCCCGAAATGGCCAGCGCCGATTCTGCTCTTCCTTGCATCGCCATGGGATAGCCGTCAAAGGTAGCCGCGATCGCCGCCCCATCACCCGGCGTATTAATAAGAATAGAACTTCTTGACCCACCGAACATGGCGCCATAATAAACGCCGCACATGGTAATCAGCGCTCCCACGGGCCCCATCGCATAAGTCATCGGAATCAAAACAGCAACCCCTGTTGCCGGCCCTAATCCCGGGAGCATTCCGATAATCGTGCCCAAAATGCCGCCGACTGTCACCCACATGATGTTGATCGGTTGACACGCCACCTTCAGACCCAGCAAAAGATAGCTCATAATCGAACCCATATTTATATATCACCCCTTAAACTAAATTTGTAGGATTGGCATCATCGGAAGCGGTATAGAGAGCAGTCGCGAAAAACCTATATAAACAATGAGACTGAATAATACCGCCACAATAACGTTAGTTTTCCATTTTTTCTTCCCATTGAGCACAAAAAGCAATGAACCAATAAAGATAGTCGTCGATAAAACATAACCGAGCCGTTCAAAGAAAATACCATATAAAACCGCCATTACACAAGTGAAGATAATCAGTTTCGTATCACGGGCCAGACCCGCCCCGGCCTCTCTTTTTTCTCCGCCTTCCATTACTTTCCGCCCTTCAACGAAAAAGAGAAGGAGACCGCAAAATATCATCCCAATCCCCAGAATCAACGGGAATATAATATGATCCATTGGTTTACCTATACTTGCTCTGGGCATGCTATAAGCCATCCAGGTGTAGATGAGACCAAATACCATGGTAACTATGCCGGTAAGCGCACTAATATTCACTTTTTCCCCCCCATTATCTGTTACTCTTGATTCAGTGCCGCCGTAGCGGCACTGAATCAAACCGATTAATTATTTCAATAACCCGATTTCGGAAAGCAGGAATCTGTACTCCTCGTTTGTATCCTCAAGGTACTTTTCAAACTCTGGTTTGTCGGCATAGTACTCAGCCCAGCCGTTTCGAACACAGGCTGCCTTCCAGTCTTTCGTCTCGACCATTTTCTTTAGTGTTTCTCTCCAGAATTGAACAGCATAATCAGGCATACCCGGAGCGCCAAAGAGTCCTCTCCAGTTACCAAAATCCGCATCAATCCCTTGTTCCCTGCAGGTCGGGATATTGGCAAATTCCCCCCCGGCGCGTTCCGCTGCTGTGGTAGCAAGCGCGATCACGTCTCCGCTCTCAATAACGCCCGAAATATCGCCTAATCCTGTCGACAAGAGATCAATATGACCGCCCATTAACATCGCGGCGCCGGTGGCGTCCTGGAAACTGATATAATCGATTTCTCTGAGCCTGGTTACACCCGCAGCCTTCGCCATTGCAAGGAACTGGAGGTGGTCAAGGCTTCCCGCCGCGGAAGTCCCGCCAATTTTAACACTCTTGGGATCTTTCTTTAAAGCGTCCATGACATCATTAATGGTCTTGAATTTAGATTTTTTAGCCACCGCAAAACAGCCGTAATCCACAATCAACCTTGCCAGCGGGGTGGTATTCTTGTAGCTTAAAGGTGTTGTCCCGGTAAGATTAATCAGAAGGAGCGGCGCCGAATAAACAACAAGCAAGGTATCGCTGCCTTTTCTGTCCTGCATATAGGCCAATGTAACGCCGCCACCGGCGCCGGCCTTATTGGTAACGGGCATCGGGACTTTAACAAGTTTGTTGTCTTGAAGAGTTTTGGCCACCGTACGGATGGTTAGATCCCAGCCACCGCCGGCACCTGAAGGCGCAATGAACTCAAAGGCCTTCCGCGGGAAATTTACTTGAGCGCTCGCTTGGGGAACGGCTCCACAAACGGCCACCAGTAAGATTAAAGCTAATACTCCTTTCATCATTGGGGCAAACATTTTTTTGACACTCATAAATTTTCCTCCTTTAAAATTAAATTAGGGGACACCCCTTGTATTCTTATCCCTGAAATATTTTAAAATCCCAGGGTATAAGGCATTAGTAGGCTTAAGATACCCGCTGTGTTTAAAGTAGTTTTGCGACATAGAGCAAATTTTGTCCTTTAATTTATCGACAGGATGCCGTCTGCTCCGGGCGCAAACCTGGGCAAGATCATCACAGAGCAAACATCTTCGTTGCGGATAACCTAACATTTCTCGTGAGATGGGCTGAAAATCCAGCCCTAAAACATCAAAATCAAAAATTCTTCCCAGCTGATGCGAATCCTCAAGCTGTAAAACCAGTTTTTTCAGAGCTAACTCGCTGCGGTCCGCGACAATAAACGCTTCGGGGCCGGTGAACCGATAATGAGCCTCTCCAAAGATAACAGTCACCCCTTTGGCAGAAAGCCCCTGTCC
>DHOO01000045.1:3452-12850 GCA_002409975.1 Firmicutes bacterium UBA5388 | reverse complement strand
AGCTGGCTGGGGTGGTCGACTACCTAGAAAATACATCTCGCAGCTCGTCGCTCGTATGAATGATAGTCTGCCTTTGCAGTTCTGTTAATCTATACCTAGCCTGGTCGGAAGGTTGTTTCTCCAGTGAAATTGGATTTCTTCATTCAGTATTCTTGGTGAAGCGGAGGCTAAAATCGGGTCGAGCGACAGGACGTCGCGAGTCGCTTTTAGTCCAAGGACGGACTATTAAGCGTACTTTGCTTGTTGATTCACCTAGCCTTAATTTAGAGCACTTCGCTGTCGAAAGGTCAGCGTGAGCGACTACCAACAACAGGTAAAAATATATTGTCGTGATAGCAAACCAACATAAATTGCCTGGAAACATACTGGCAAAATAAAGACGCCCGTTTTACGGGCGATTGTTATTCACCGACAGCAGTGAGTCTATTTAACCTACGCATTAGGCGGCTTTTTTTACGAGCGACCGCATTTTTATGGATTAATCCTTTGGTGGCGGCTTGATCCAACTCTCTCATGGCAAGAGTAATTAAGTCCTTAGCTTTCTCGACATCGGTTTCGATGGCAAGTTCTGTTTTCTTAATCAAGGATCTAAGTTCCGATTTCTGACTGCGATTTCTTAGACGACGAAGTTCTGAGACGGCAATCCTTTTTTCTGCGGATTTTATATTAGGCAATGAGTTCACCTCCAACTAATCGAATCGACTTATTATATTTTAACCTCTTTCTCTGAGCATTGCAAGTTCTTTATTGAATTGGATCGTCCAACTTAATAATCTCATCCCTGAAAGACGTTTGAAAAGTCATCAAGTCTAAGTTGAACTTTTTCTTTACTCTTGATTTATAAGTAATACTTTTCTTCCTTTTTAAACCAGTGACATTATCATAGAATAACTACACTTTTAATAAATGTATGTTGCTAAAATAAATAAAGCATGTTATAATTTATTTAAGAAAACGTTTTCTTTTCATAATGATACTAGGGGGTGGGTTCATATTCGAATTCCAGGTCCTTATATCAAAATTATAATAGTAGTAAGTGTAGTTATCTAAGAAAAGACGTTGTAAAACTTAGTATTTTACTTTAAGGAATTGCATAATTCAATTATTTAAGATTTAACCACAATATATTGATAGCCTAATACTAGTTAAACACTATATATTGTGGTTAAACATAAGCTTAGGTAATTATGCAATTCCCTCACTTAAGAAGGAGTTGATTCAAATATCTCGATACAATATTGCCGTTTTACCGGGAGATGGCATTGGTCCTGAGATTATTGACGAAGGAGTAAAAGTGATAAAGGCTGTTCAGAATGTGCTTCCCGAATTAAAATGTGATTTTACGACTTATGAAGCAAGCGCTACCCTTTATGCCCGTACAGGGGTGGCGATTCCGCAGGAAGTATACGATGCCTGTGAAAAAGCTGATGCTATTTATTTTGGGGCTATGGGGTTACCAGAAATTCGGCTTCCGGACGGGACCGAAGTGGCAGGAGAGATTATTTTTCGGTTGCGCTTCGGATTGGATTTATACGCCGGGATTAGACCGATTAAGTTATATCCTAACGTTAAATATCCATTGAAAGACAGGAAACCGGGTAGTATTGATTACGTAATTATGCGCGAAAATGTAGAGGGTCTTTATGCTTCTAGAGGTGGAGGTAATATTCTTCGTGATGATGTTTCAACCGACACCTCGATTATTACACGAACGGGAACAGAAAAGATTGTGAAGTACGCGTTTGAATGGGCCAAACGAAGAAACGGGGCTCCGTTTGATGGTAAGAAAAGGGTTACTTGTGTGGATAAGAGTAATGTCTTACGTTCCTATGCCTTCTTTCGGAAAGTTTATGATGAGGTGGCGATGGCTTATCCGGAAATAGAAAGAGATTATGCTTATGTGGATGCCATGACCCTTTGGCAGGTACAACGTCCGGAATACTATGATGTTGTCGTCGCGGAAAATATGTTTGGTGATATCATATCTGATTTGGGAGCAGGCACAGTCGGTAGTATGGGGATGGCTCCTTCCGCTGATGTAGGTGATAAATATGGACTTTTTCAACCTGCTCACGGGTCAGCGCCTACCATTGCCGGAAAAGGGCTTGCCAATCCGTTGGCCGCAATTCTTTCAGGAAGCATGATGTTAGACTGGTTGGGACTAAAGAACAATGACGAAACCGCATTAAAGGCCAGTAGATACATAGAAGAGGCAGTGTATAGAGTTTTGGCTGAAGATAAACTTATGACTCAGGATATCGGAGGTACCGCCCGAACAAAGGAGGTGGGAGACGCAGTCGTAGAAAAAATATCGGACCTATCGTAAAGCGACAATGAATATTATAAGGGGAGGAAGTTATATGTGTAGAAAGAAAAAGGGTATTTATCTCTTAGCGCTTAGTCTGATAGTGGCTCTAGCTGTATGTAGCTCTACGGGATTAGCAGCAAAAACTATTAATGTTAAGTTAGGTCATTTGGCCCCGACCAATGATCCGCGGCATGATGGCGTACTGAAATTTGTTGATCTGGTGGATAAAAAGTCTAATGGGAAAATTCAAATAAAGGTTTATCCCAATTCCACTCTTGGAAGTGAACGGGAGTTATTTGAACAATTACAGGCTGGGGTTACCGAGTTTGCTTTAATTGGAGCGGTGTTGGGCAACTTTGTTGAGGAGTTTACCTGTATGGGGTTACCTTTCTTCTGGCGCGATTTCGAACATATGGAGAAAACTATTATGGGCCCAATCGGCCAAGAATGGCGGGATAATTTAATAAAGAAATATAATGTCGGGCTTTTTGGCTTATTTAAACGGAATCCCAGAATCCTTGTTAATTCCAAAAGGCCTGTGACTAAGATTGAAGACATAAAAGGAATGAAAGTCCGTGTTCCTGAACTTCCCATGTCAATGAAGGCCTGGCGCAGTTTTGGAGTTCAACCAACTCCTATGCCGGCAAGTGAGTTTTATATGGCCTTGAAATTGGGAGTTATTGACGCGATGGAAAATCCGGTTGAAGTAATGTACAATTGGAAGATATATGAAGTTGCCAAATATTTAGCCAAGACGGAGCATGAGCTAAATTCTTTTGTCTTTATATACAGTGGCAAATTTATGAGGTCCCTTACCCCGGCGGAACAAAGAATAATTAAAGAAGCTGCTGATGAGGCTAAAGTTTATTATGAGGGTTTGGTTGAAGACCTAGCCTCGGTCTGTTATGCGGAACTTGAAAAACAAGGGATGATCATTACAGAGGTTGACAAGAGTGGTTTTATTGAAGCCTCGAGAGAAGTACAGAAAGATTTCAAGAAATTAATCGGAGAAGAGACATTTAATAAGATTGTCGAACTTGGAAAGTAAGAGTAGAGAGGTGATTAGGGGTCTGAATTTAGGCCCCTAGTTAACTCATAATGCTAAACTATCGGGGGTGAATTAAATCAAGATGAAGGTTGCAGAAATTTTAAATAAAATATATCGTATTCTGCTTGTTACTATCTTTGTTCTAATGTTTATTGCTACAGGCGCACAAGTCATTTTTAGGTATTTTATCGGTTACCCACTGGGTTGGACGGAAGAGTTTTCCAGAATCATGTTTATTTGGTCCGCTTTTCTAACGGTAGGACTTTTGGCGGCAAAAGATAAATTAATAAAGGTTGATCTGGTTCTTACCATGTTGCCTTCAGGATTAAGAAATTGGATTAATGTTGTGATCAAATTTCTTTCCGGGTTTTTCATTGTTTGGTTAGGGATCTTAGGTGTAAAACTATTAGATTTGGCGAAGTATCAGCTTTCTCCTGCGCTTCGTATTCCCTACTGGTGTATCTATCTAAGCCTACCGTTGGGAATGTTTATAGCGGGAAGCGCTATGTTTACTCAGTCGTTTACACAGTTTAAGATGATCATTAAAGAGAGAGGAGTGGAGAAATGATATATGTTCTGATTTTGGCAGGACTACTTATTCTCGGAATGCCAATTGCGATTTCTTTATTGGCCGTAGGAATCCTATATCTACTCCTAACAGGACAGATCGATTTAATAATTGCCGCGCAACGGGTTGTGACAGGATTGGACTCTTTTGCCTTACTGGCAATTCCCTTTTTTATGATGGCGGGGAACTTGATGAATCGGACTGGGATTACGGATAAAATTTTTAACCTGGCTAGAGTCTGCGTAGGACATATCCCCGGTGGGTTGGGGCATGTTAATGTCTTGGCGAGCATGATTTTTGCCGGTATGTCCGGTTCAGCTGTAGCCGACGCCGCAGGACTTGGTGCTATTGAAATCAAGGCCATGACAGAAGACGGTTATGATATGGAGTTTAGCGCTGCGATTACAGCGGCTTCATCGACGATTGGGCCGGTTATCCCTCCAAGCATCTCTTTTATTGTTTATGGTTTAGCGGCCGGAGTTTCAATCGGCGGGTTATTTGTCGCAGGTCTGCTGCCCGGTATATTGATGGGAATCTCTTTAATGATTATGGTATTCATTATTTCCAAAAAGAAAAAATATCCGGTTTATCCGAGAGCTACATTACGAGATTTGTTAAAAGCCTTTAAAGAAGCATTACCGGCATTAATGGCGCCAATTTTAATTGTCGGTGGCATCTTAACCGGGATTTTTACCGCTACAGAAGCCGGAGTTTTTGGCTGCCTGTATGCTCTACTTCTCGGCTTGTATAATAAAGAATTAAAAATAAAAGAACTGCCGCAGATTCTTTTAGATACGGCGCTAACAGCGGGAAATACCTTGTTTATTATCGCAATAACAGGTTTTTTCGGTTGGATTTTAACTATGGAGCAGGTACCATTACATCTGGCGGAATGGATGACGGCGATCGCGCCAAAACCGGGTCTATTTTTACTCTTGCTTAATTTGGTTTTACTGTTATTGGGTTGTTTTATGGCCTCCCAACCTGTTATCATTATGTGCACTCCTATTATTCTTCCCACCGCCCTAATGATGGGAATATCCCCTATTCATCTGGGAGTTATCATGGTTTTAAACCTAATGATTGGACTTATTACTCCTCCGGTGGGAGTATGTTTGTACGCGGTCAGTGATGTTTCAGGGTTGCCTATTATGAAATTGGCAAAAGCGGTGGCGCCATTTTATCTTCCTCTTCTTATTGCTTTATTGATAATAACTTACTTCCCAGACCTTGTTCTGTTTTTGCCTCGGCTTTTTGGTTATGCTTAATAATGGCCAAAGGATTATTCCGGACTTGGTAGTTAAAATGTCTTTGCTGGAGTTGGAACCGAGACTCGGGACGGTGACAATTTTCAGCCAGAATAATTTAATGGGGGGAGGATATGATGTTTTCTGGAATAGAACATGTAGGGGTTTTAGCGGAAAACCCGGAAAAGCTGGCTCAATGGTATGAGAGGGTTTTAAACTTTCAGGTAATTTATACAAGTAACGATTCTCGACCGACGATTTTTTTGGCTGGGGACAACGGTCAGTTGTTGGAATTAATCCCTGATCAGAGCGAAAACCAGGTCCCGAATAAGGACAAGCGGTTTCATCTAGCGATTAAAGTGAATGACTTTAATGAAGCCTTAGCCAAATTGCGAGCGGAAAAAGTGGAAACGGAAACGTCGTTTGATATTTTCCGAGGAGGAAAAGTCGTTTTTTTCCAAGACCCGGAAGGGAATTGGCTACACTTGATCTTTAGGCCGGAAAATCCGTGGAAAAACTGTTAGATCAATATTATCTAATTTTACTCACTTGTTTCGAGTTTAAATAATTTTTTAATAAAAATCGGTTAAAGAATTGAAAAAATGTGTATTTTGTGATACTCTTGTCTTGCGTTTTGTGTCTCCTTATTTTGAGATACGGATAAGATTACCATATCTCTATTTATAAGGAGTTTTTTTATGAAAGCATAATTTAAGAGGGCATTTTAATTATTTATTAAATATAGAGATCAAGGTTTTCCGGAAGCAGTAGGCTAAGTACCTCCTGGCTTAACAAACGGTTGTAGAAGTTTTAATTAGTCAGAGGAGAAGATGGCAAATGCAATAAACTAGATAGATTGTGAATTATTGGTTTAAAGTAAAATGTTCCAATGCTGAGGGATAAAATGGTTGGCAAAATATTTTGCTTGCTAAACTACTGATCAAAAGTATGTCTGGGTAAGGAGCTAAAAAAATGGTGACAATAAAGGACATTGCAAAACATGCCGGTGTTTCTATAGCTACTGTTTCCAGGGTTATAAATGGTAATTATTACGTTAGTCCGGAGACAAAAGAGAAAGTGGTTAAAGCACTCCGGGAACTTAATTACTACCCAAATTCCATTGCCAGAAGTTTAAAGACCTATTCCACATATACTATAGGATTTCTTGTATCATATATATCCAATACTCACTATACAACGATCGCTAAAGGCGTTGAGGAGATCGTAAATGAGGAAAACTATAGTCTTATAGCTTGCAGTACCGAAGAGAATAAAGAGAGAGAACTTAAATATTTAAAAATTTTACTGAGTCGCAGAGTTGACGGATTAATCATCAATACGACCGGGGAAAACGATGAGTTTATCGCAAAAATGAGCCAGAACATACCTATTGTATTTGTTCACCGCAGAATTTATGCCAGAGATTATCGCGGAGATTTCGTTGATTTCAATTGTGTTCAAGGGGCATATGACTTAACTAAACATTTACTAAATCTGGGACACAGAAAAATATTTGTTATAAACGGTAAGCTCTCTCTCAGTTCCGGAATTGAGAAATTTACAGGATTCGTCAAAGCAATGAGTGAGGTCGGAATTAGAGTTGATGATGATTATCCATACAGATACGACGGGGATTATTCCGTTGAATCTGGGTATCAGGGGGCGGCTCATATTATGCAGATGCAGGACAGGCCAACCGCGGTGGTGATTATGAATAATACAATGGCCATGGGAGCATATCGATTTTTCAAAAACAACCAAATTAAAGTACCCGATGAGATATCAGTAGCTTCATTTGTGGATATTGAGAATGCCGATTTAATGTATGTTCGTCCTTGTGTGGCAACTATGAACCCTTGGATCGTTGGCAGGAAGGCGGGAGAATTAATTCTTGATCGGATCAAGGGGATTAATAATAACCGAGAAGTAATATATGAGTCTCAGGTAATTCCCGGCGACAGTGTCAAACCGTTAACTGCATGGTGAACTTCTTAAATGGGGAATTAAAACATATTGTTAGTGTATTACTTTAGTAGGTAAGCAGGATACAAAAGGAAGGCGCCCCAAAGGGAACCTTCCTTGTACATAAATCATCCATTATAATTTTATTGCCGTAAAACATAAATACAGTTTAATTTTCGAATCGATCGGCAGAAAGGAATGAGAAGTAATGATCGGAATTGTGGCAGATGATGTAACAGGCGCTAATGATATTGGTTTGATGTACGCTAAACATGGTTACAAAGCCGAGGTTTTTACTAATTACGATGGACTTGATCTTAGCACTGTTAAGGCTGATGTAATTGTCCTGGATACTAATAGCCGAACCGATGAACTACAGAAAGCTTATGCGAAGGTAGTGGATGCTACGCGTAGATTATTACCCCTCAATTGCCACTTACTAACGAAGAAGACTTGCTCGGTATTCCGTGGCAACGTCGGTATGGAGTTTGATGCAATGCTAGACGCGGCCGAAGAAGAGTTTGCAGCGGTGATTGCCGCTTTCCCTAAAAACGGAAGAATTACTAAAGACGGACTTCATTATGTCCACGGAAAACTCTTATCGGAAAGTGAGTTTTCGCACGATCCTCTTCATCCAATGAAAAAAGACGATCTTCGAGAAATTGTTGCCGAACAAACCACTCGCCCGGTTTATTTGTTGAATTACCGAACAATAGCTAAGGGTGTAGCGGCAATTAGGGGTGAAGTAGAAAAGTTCCGACATTGTGGAGGTTATTTACTTATCGACTCCACTAGTCAAGAGGATTTACAGACTGTTGCTCAGGCATTAGCTAACGAACGTTTTATCTTTGGCAGCTCGGGGATAGCTGAAGAATTACCGAATTTCTTGGGTCCGCCACGAGTTGGCCTCTCTTTAAAAGATCTGCCACGGAATAATGTCGGAACTTTAATTATTGTAGGAAGTGTTACTCCGCAAACAAAAAGCCAAGTGAATTATATCCGTGACCAAGGGTTACCGGTTATGGCGATGGATACCGGGTGTTTATTTATTAGTTCAGATCGAGAACAAGAAGTTAACCGAGTAGTTGAGTGGGCAGTCCCCAAATTAATCTCCGGTCAAACTGCTTTAGTTTATGGCAAGCATCAGCCGGATGAGATTGGGATGACTTATGAAGCGGCCGCCAGTGTCGGAATAAATCGGATCGAAGCCAGTCATATTGTCTCCGGGACATTAGGGGAGATAAGTCGCCGGGTTATTGAAGCAACAGGCGGTAAACGTCTGATTGTCGCCGGCGGAGAGACCTCTAATGATGTTTGTCGTTCTTTGGGGATTATTGGGAATTTAGTGCTTAAAGAGATTCAACCGGGTCTGCCCTCCGGTTTATCCCGTGGTAAGAATGAACTTTTAGTAGTGCTGAAATCGGGAAGTTTTGGTTCTCCTGACTTTTTGGCACAGGCCATAGAGCACCTGATTAAATTATAATCGCTTTTCGATGGAAAGGAGAATGAGGTTTATGCTCGATTCTACAGTTAGTCGGGAAGAGTTAGTTGAATATTGTCGGGAAATGGCAAGGCAGGGTTATGCTCCGGCCAGCGGAGGCAATGCCAGTATAAAACTTCGGGAAGGAGTATGGATTACTGCCGGTGGATCCGTTCTTAAAAATTTATCTTTGAATGAGTTAATCCTAGTAGACGAAGATGGGAAAAGATTAAAAGGTAATGGAAGCCCATCAAAAGAAGTACTATTGCATTTAGCGGTATATAAAGCTAATCCTAAGGTTAAAGCGGTATTTCATTTTCATCCACCGTATACTATTGCTGCCTGCGCTTTGATAGAAGAAGGGGATGATCCTATACCTGTATTTGTCCCCACTTATCTTATGCGTGTACGGGGTGTAAAACTTTTACCATATTACCATCCGGGCTCTATCGAATTATCACAAAAAATCGCTAGCTTAGCCTTAGATTATCAAGTAATCTTATTACGAAATCATGGCCTGGTAAGTTCTGGTGAAACAATTATTAAAGCGGCACAAGCGATCGAAGAAACAGAAGGGAATGCTCGTATTTTCTTATTAGCTGGAAGTTCTGGCCGTGCGATTGCCGAAAAGTATTGTCGAGAACTAAAGAAAAAATACTGATTAAACCAGTAAAAGCAATTACCGGATGATTCTGTAAGAAAAAGCTGCTAACGAGTACTTGATACATAGAAACACAGGCTTTTTGCGTTGTCTTTTGCTTTAATTATCCCGATACAATATATTG
>DHOO01000045.1:0-3275 GCA_002409975.1 Firmicutes bacterium UBA5388 | reverse complement strand
ATACCAGTCAAACACTATATATTTGTATTGGGACTTTTAAAAAGGATACAACGCAAAAAGCTTAAACATAATAAACATATTGCTAATATAAAAAAATTATGTTATAATCAAAGTAAACGTTTACTAGTTATTGCTAATGTGTACTTATTGACTCTTCGAGATTTACTCAAATTAGTTGGTTTTTACTGTACGTTTTTTAGGAATGGGTTGTTCAACCGTCTTGTTGTAATTTTAATACATAATTCCATGAGAAAAACTTATTTGTTTACTTTTAATGCAGAATAAGTAAACGTATACTTATCAGGCATAGTCTTAATAACATTATCAATATTATAGTTTCTGCTAAATATAGTCTGACGGTTGAACAATCCATTCCTAAAACTACTTCTCAATTATTAGGGCGTTTTTAGAGAAGCTAGGGGTTTTTGTTCATTGGGTTTCCAAGCAAAGAAAAACTTTCCAAATGTTGCTTGAAAAGAAAAGCGCTAATGGTCCCCGAAACGCACAATAAATTATGAGGTGATGTAAAGTGCCAGTTAGAGTGGTTAGTCAAAGGGATATTAAGCCGATAAAACTTCCGGGACGCGACCTACAATGGATTGTAACACCAGAGACTATTGGAGGTGAGAAACTTTCGATTGCTATTATGATTTGCCCGGCAAAGTCGGTAGTTCGGCCAATGCATAGTCATAAAGACATTGAAGAAGTAATTTTAATTTTGGAGGGCCAAGGTGAGGCCTGGGTTGATGGGGAGAAGGCTTCTTTCAAGAAAGGAGATGCCGTTCTTTTCCCATCAAATTCGAAACACCAGGTTAGAAATACCGGTAACACTTCTTTAATTACTGCTTCTATATTCTCAAACCCGACCAAGCCGGATACTTATGTTTTATATGATGAGGATGCTTTTGAAAATGAAGATTAAGCATAGATAGGTAAGTTGAAATTTAATAAAAAGCTCTCTTGTGCTGCGGGGAATTAATCTTACTGTAAGGTGCGTTTTATTAGGGCAAGGGTTTCAAAAAGGAACCTAACCTCGGATTTAGTCTCGAAACTGTGGTCAAGGATTAATAGTTGTACAATTAAGTGCTAGGTATTATTTTTAAGGAGGTTAGGCATGAAAGCATTAGTAAAAAACAAACCTGAACCGGGGGCCATTTATCAGGAGATGCCATCTCCGGTCCCTGGAGATACAGACCTTTTAGTAAAAATCAAAGCTACTGCCTTATGCAAATCTGATGTGGATGTTGTTGAATGGACTACGTTAGTCGCTTCTTCCGATTTACCTCTGCCATTAATTATGGGTCATGAGTTTTTGGGTGAGGTGATCGACAAGGGAAAACTGGTCAAAAATTTCAAAATTGGAGACCATGTGACAGGAGAAACTCACATTCCATGCGGATATTGTTACCCGTGCCGCAATGGTCATAGTCATATCTGCTCTAACAACATGGGAGTGCTAGGTCGCAATGTTCACGGTTCCTTTGCCGAGTATATTCGAATTCCCGAGGTGGCTGCGATAAAAGTTGATAAAGGATTACCACCCGCTCAAGGTTCATTGCTGGAACCGTTAGCCACAGCTCTACATGCGCTCACCAAAAGTAATATCTCGGGAGAAACAGTTTTAGTGTTGGGCTGTGGCGCCATTGGGCTAATGGCCGTAGAGTTGGCGAAAATACTAGGCGCAACAAAGGTTTTTGCTGTTGATATCTTCCAAAACAAACTGGATGCCGCCTTAAAATTTGGAGCTGATGTGGTCATTAATGGGCGCGAACATGATCTGGTGGAGGTGGTAGCTAGCGGGACTCATGGTATTGGGGTAGGAACAGTTATCGAGACCACCGGTAATCAACAGGTTATAAATAATGCTGTCAACGCATTACGAGTTGCTGGTACACTTGTATTTGTAGGGATGATTGATTATCCCCTTACTTTTAACGAATTTATGCATAAAGTTGTTTATCGGGAATTGATATTAACCGGAATTTTTGGGCGCAGACTCTATGCAACCTGGGACCTGGCGCAGAGAATTCTGGAGTCCGGCAGATTGGATTTATCGCATTATGTGGGTGCCGAAATAAAGTTGGACGAGTATGAGAAAGGTTTAGAAATATTTCCAACTACCCTAGGAAGGGTTGTCATGTATCCTTAAGTTTACTGCCGATTTAAAAAAAGGAAAAATACTTTCGATCTTGATAGGTAGTCGCTCATGCTGGCTACCGCCCGCACGCATGAAGTGATGAAAAGGAGGCTGGGTGAGTCGACAAGCCTCGAAGGCATTCTCTATTAGGTTTGAAATTTGATTAATTGGCTATACAGGAAGGAGCTTTTGTTATGGATTATCCCAAAAAAGTATCTATCTTTGAAGTGGGTCCTCGGGACGGTTTTCAAAATGAACCTGATTTTATTCCTACGGAAAAAAAGATTGAATTTATTAATATGTTGACGAAAGCGGGCTGCCGAAGAATTGAGGTCACATCGTTTGTAAATCCTAAATGGGTTCCACAGATGAAGGATGCTAAAGAAGTTTTTGCTCGGATTGAGAAAAAAGAGGGTATTACTTATAACGCACTTGTCCCCAATATGAAAGGTTTAGAATTAGCTATTGAAACCGGATTAAAAGAAGTGGTCACCATCATGAGCTCCAGTGAAAGTCATAATAAAAAGAATATTAACATGACAGTGGCTGAATCATTGAAAGAAATAGAAAAGATTAATAAGGTTGCCGCCGAACATGGGGTTAGGGTCAGATCATATATTGCAACTTCCTTTGGTTGTCCGATTGAAGGAGATATTCCCGTCGAAAAAGTGGTGGAAATTGCTTCGGCTCTGGAGGAATATGGCTCCTATGAGATTTCCCTTGGAGATACGACTGGCATGGCTAATCCTATCCAGGCTTATACCGTACCCAGATCGGTACTTTGCAAAGTTAAGCGTGTTTCGGTTGCGGTTCATTATCATAGAAGTCAGGGAATAGAATTTGCTAATAACTTGGCTTCTTTACAGGCAGGGATTAAAGTCTTTGATGGAGCCGCAGGTGGTTTGGGTGGTTGTCCATATGCTCCGGGCGCTACTGGAAACACTGCCACCGAAACCCTAGTACAGATGTTTGAACGGATGGGCATAGCAACAGATATTGATGTAGTGGCCATTAAGCAATGCGGTGAATACGCCAAAAGACTTAGCGCTTTATGTAAAATCTCTAAGTAGTCGCTCACGCTGGCTACCGCCCGCGCACATGAAATAATGAAAATTCAAAGCCAGGTGAGTCGACAAGC
>DHOO01000019.1 GCA_002409975.1 Firmicutes bacterium UBA5388 | reverse complement strand
GCAGAGGGGGCGACGCTGTTGTAGCAATATTAGTTCTAACAAAAAAAGTTTCAACCCACGCCCCTGCATAAGGGGCGACTCTTTTTGGGGTGAAGCTAATGGGTATATTTACCAGTTTCAATCCACGCCCCTGCATAAGGGGCGACAGTAATCTATCTAAAAATAGATGGTTCTAAGGTTTAAAAGACAAATACCGCGAACGTATAAAATATTATTAGAAATAGAACCTCTTCAACTTACTTTAAATTGGACAAACCATTACCACAATTAACTTCGCGAGCTACCTAAGAAAACAATGGGAGCTTCTACTTCGCGCTAGACAGTTAATACCCCTTCCGGATCATAAGTAGGTTTTGCCCCCACATGCTCAACTCTATTCTTCCAATTACTACCTAAAAAATAATACCTCAAGCTGTCTTCTTTAGGCTCAATAATCTGTTCTAAATTTTTCTTTAATTGGGCAAATTGAACCGGATCAACTAAGCATTCAAAGACCGAGTTTTGAACCCTTTGACCATAGTTTTGGCATTGTTTTGCCACCTTTCGAAGACGTTTTTTCCCGTCAGCATCTTCTGTGCTTACATCGTATGTAACCAAAACCATCATTGAAAATCACCATCATTTCATTAAAAATGGTGGATAGGCGTCCAGATCTCCTCTCAGATGACGCGCAAGCAACATCGCTTGAGCATAAGGAATTAGCCCAATAGCAATCTTTTCCCCTAAGAATGGGTGCGTTATTTCTTCTTGTTTCCTTCTTTGCCAACTAGCAATAATCACTTTTCTCATTTCATCTGTCATTATTACCCCACCAGATTCTTTAGCGGTAAAGCCTTTTATATCTACTTGACGATTATTTATTAAGGAGAGAGTTAAACGATCTACTAGATAGGGCCTAAGCTCCTCCATTAAGTCCAAGGCCAGACTAGGACGTCCTGGTCGCTCCTTGTGTAAGAATCCTACCTGGGGGTCTAAACCGACTGTTTCCAACGCAGAAGAGCAATCATGCGCCAATAAAGTATACAGATAAGACAATAGAGCATTAGGTAGATCAAGAGGTGGCCTCCGACTTCGCCCACTAAAACGAAAAGCTTCTTTCTCTTCCAAAATTAGATTATTAAATACACCGTAATAGGTTCGTGCAGCTTCACCTTCTAACCCACGAAGAACACCAACATTACGACAATTTACGGTTTTTTGTAATTGTAAAGAAAGGAATTTCACCCCTTCTTGTATATCCTGAAAATCGCCTTTTTCACTATGGTCACGTAAAAAACGCTGCAAAACACATCGACAATTAAAAATCTTCCCAAAGATAAAACCCTTCGCAAATTGTAATGATTCTTCTGGACTATCGGCTATTCGATATTGTTTACGCCTTAATAGAACATTACCACTAACCCTTCCCGTTACTCTGGCCAAAAACCTTCCGCTTTCCGAGTGAAAAGAAAGACCAACATTTCGTTCAACACAAAGATGCATTAAAGCCGGGCTTGCCCCTGTATAACCGAAACAGACTATTCCTTCCAAATTATGTACCGGTATCCGCAACTTCGTCTCTTCTCCCACTAAAACCAATACATTCTCTCCATCCTTAGCAAGGTAAGCTTCAGGAGAAGTGACATATAACACATTTAATAATTTTCTCAATGTTGGGGACCCCACCTCCCAATCCTATTTTAGTTCACGTAAGGCATCGTCAAAATAGCGACGAACCGAACGCCGTTTGCTCGTATGAGGCATACAAATTTCCACTAATGAACATCGCTTACAAGCTGGCGTTTGTTCGGGCAACGGAGTCATTCCTTCCGTATATAACCGATGCATTTCCGAAGCCAATTCCATCACCCGTCTTCTTAAATCTTCATCAAAATCAACCCGTTGTCGCCGCCGGGTACGTCCATAAAACATGTCCCCTTCGATAATAGAAGTATTAAACATCTCCTCTAGGCAAAAAGCTTGGGCGCAAAGTTGAACTATATCACGATCATCAACTTTGGGTTCGCCATATTTATATTCTACAGGATGAGGTTGCCATAACCCAGATCGATCCTTTAACTGGATCCCATCTTCACTACGGAAAAATTCCACCACATCCGCTACTCCAAATAACCCTAACCTACGCGAAACAATTGGCAGGGAACGGGTAACAAGAACCGTTCCCCGCGCCTCGGTAAAAAAGGGGTCATCCACTCGTTCATGGAGATCTCTTCCCCCGAAAGTAAGTAGATTTTCCTCCCACTGTTGCTCAATATGAATCAAAGCCCATTGCCGACGACAAAAGGCAAAATGCTGGATACCGGAGAGAAGCAGAAGATCATCATCTGAGTAATTATTCATCATACTATAATCTCTCGATTAACGTTACCCCTTGTGGGATTTGATCTTTAGCAATTGAAACCATATAATCACTGAAATCTCTCGCTGGTGTACTATCATCTTTCCGTTTGATAGTAATTGTATCAAAAAGCTGTTGAACCGGAGCATTTCCCATTTTCGAAGCATGTTCAAAAACAATTAGTTTTCTTGTTCCCATCAAGCCACGAGCAGCAGAACGATCATGTTCAAACATATTTTCAAGCGCTTCCCAAAGAAGTTCCAAATCTCCTTCTGAAAATCCGGTCTGGCTCGCAAGCGGAGCAGAAATGAAACCATGGGCGCGATATAGTCCATAGGGTACAGTAAATTTACGGCCCATAGTGCGGTTATCCCCACCCTGTTTTTCAGCCTCGGCTTCAGTCGCCACTGCCATGCGAGTAATACTATGTTCAAGCGAGACAATTGGATCTACCGAACGTCCAAAGGTAAACTGTACCGGGCCTCGAACTTGACCTGCATTGGCTCCTGTTGATAGTACTGCTCCAAATGTTCTTATATCGAAAAAATTCTGGCATAAAAACTGTTTTGCTCGGTCAATTTCTTTTCCTTGGCCTTGCCCTGTTTTATTACGTTTTTTCCCATCTGCCTGATCGGATGGAGGTTCTTGCAAATTAATGTTTAAACTGATGTATGCTTGCTCAA
Source organism: Firmicutes bacterium UBA5388 (assembly GCA_002409975.1). GTDB lineage: Bacteria > Bacillota > UBA4882 > UBA10575 > UBA10575 > UBA5388. The sequence continues at coordinate 5,695 of DHOO01000019.1, read as the reverse complement.
TTGTATTGTTTAATATTGCTTTTTCTTTGATAAAAATCCCATATGGTGGTTGTTCATCGTTTTTTAATCCAACATAATTTCTTACTTTCCTCTTTATACATACATCAGTAACCAGTCCATGTCCTGTTTCTGCATCTACTCGTGGTAAATTACCCGCATCCGGATCTCCATTAGGATTTCCATCTTTAACATCAAAGAAAATGACAAAGTCATAACGTTTTTGGATAGGATTATTAATACCCACGAAATACACCCTTTCTTAACTTTTATTTATCTATTCTCTTTAGTTAATATCTTTTGTCGTAAAAAACGCCTGCCTCTGATGGTAGTAGCCGATCGCGAAGCGTCCTTGTTCATGTAAGTCTAGGTGAGCAGGAAAGTCTTGTAGTTTCCCCATAATTTCACCAAGCAAACGTTCAAAGTTTACTACTCTACCTTTGTTTTCTAATTTTGCTAAATGATGATTTTTAAGACGAAGCAAATTTGTAAATACGGTTACGGGGGTAGCACAAGCCGCTCCGTAATAACGCTCACGAATAGTAGCATTAATACCGGGGTTGGCTTCTTCTTGGATTTTTTCTAGAACAGCAAATAGTCTTCCCAGTTGATAACCGGTTGATGGTTGCAAAGGATCCAATTCCATACTAACCTCCTTTTGTTTTTTATTTGGATAAAACCGATTGTAACGATTTAAATAAGCTTTAATTAAAGCCGCACGGATTGGTTTAACCCGATATTCCGAATCGCTACGAATACGCCGGATAACCGCTTGAAGTAAAGTAGCCGGATAAGGTGTGCCATTCAAAATAGAGCGCATAAAGTCACCTGCAAGATTAGGAGGAATGTTTTCACTTTTATCTTGTGTAGCGATGTTTACTAAAACACGCCAGATAGAATAATACTCAGGTTCATTAGGTGGTTTAATAATTGTAAAGTCCTCAAAATATTCTTTAATTCGCTCTGCAAATTCGAAAATAGTACCAACTTGCCAAAATCGAATTGCAATCCGAGCGGCATTCGGGGCAAGTCCTAGAATATAAAACCGCATATCACCATCATCTTCTCGATAAGCCCCAGTATTGACCGAATCAAAAAGCGCTCTGACTTTTTGCGTTCCAGCATCGGGGTCATCTTTATCCGGTTCTTTGAAAAAGAAGGCAAAATCGGATTCGAATAATGATTTCTTTTCTGACCAGAAAACAGTCGTGGCATCACCAATGAGAAGACGTTGCTTTGAATCTCTACCGAGTAGCGTATTAACAGCTGTAGTATAAGCAAATTCAGCTTCAACGCCTACAGGAGCATTTAAACCTTGGACTTTCCCATAGGATCTAAACGCATCCAGATTAAAAGAAACAATATTGGCTCCGGCGGTCTGTGCTCCGTAAACACCTTTAATTGAGGTATGAAGAGGCTTTATTTCGGTATTTTCTCCTGTAACCAAACATATTCCTGATATATCATTTTGATTTATACTCGTCAAAGAAGATAGCTTTGAAACAACATCAGGATGACGACATACTAAAAATGTATTATTACTCATTCGAAAAGAAACGTTTGGGTTCTTTTCAAATATCTCCTCCCAACAACTCTCTTTTAGTAATCTATCCGCTGTAATGCTTTGAAGAAAACTAATGAGAGTTTGAATTACTGGAATATCTCCTAGTTCATTAACCAATCGATCGATAAATGCTTTATTTTGCAAAATAGAACGTTCATTGTTCCCTTTATTATCAATTCCGAATACGTATCCTGCATTATCCCATAGAAGATTTGCGGCAATACCTGATGTTTTTTTAACCCCTTGAGGTACAAGAAAAGTTTTTGCTCTTTTCCCCTTTCCTTCTCCTTCCCGAGTATCTTCTATCCCAACTAATGTTCCATCAGAATTTAACACAATAATAAAAGGAATCTCCTTTTGCTCCCATCCTTCCGGGGCAATATCACTATCCGGATCGGCTGCTTTCCGATCGTAATACTCTTTTAGTGCCTGCAGTATCATCCTCTCACCTCCACTTCCCTGCGATCAGTCTTCACTACCCCTTTCTCCATATACGCCCGAAAGAACTGGGGTGTTGGATCATTTGCATCCTCAAAGTTCATATCGTATAACATAAATCCCAAGTCACGGGTTTCATCAATTGGTCGTTCAAGCTCCTCTCCCGGATTAACCAATCGAAAATAACAGGCAAATTCCCGACAACCTAAATAAGGTCGGTGGAAACATTGACCTTTTTTTGCCCGTCGTTCAAACATAGCGGCATATTTGGCCTCAGTTTCATCCATACGAACAATCTCTGTGGCCTCCTGTTGGTCTGCCCAAAACTCCGGTGACGTTGAAATGTTTTCTTCCCTCTTTTCCGGAGGGATAAAATCAAAATACCCGTAAACACGATACCTGACGTCCTTCAAAAAAAGTCCTGCCCTTTGCTGGCGTTCGTCCTCAATAAAGATCCCCATTGGCGCATTACTCTCGCCGGAAAGCTGCTTTGCTGTAGGATTTGGTATCGTTTTTCCGACTTCGTTACGACGAACAGAAATCCATTTAATCGGATTAAGCACTTCGATTTTGGTTACATTCCATCGAATAGCAGGTTTCCAAAGAATTGCTTCAAAAATCGCCCTGGCCGCCGAGGGGGTCATGACATCATAGCTTACTCGTTCCACCTTCATCTCCGGACGAGTAAAACAGGCATAATCACCCCATACCTCTAGACACCAATTATGCACCTTTTCAACTCCTTTCTATTGAATTAGATCTTCCGGATCAAACAGAGTTTCATCGACCATCAGCCCTGTCTCCCTGGAATACTCAATACTTGAAGTGAGCGCAAAAATTCCGGGTTGTACTTCTACAATTGATCCCCGTTGTAGGAGTAAATTAAATTCTTCATTATAGACATTAACCGTATATCTTTGCAGTTTTCGCATTAGGCCTCGGTCAGGCCCTTTAAATTTCAATAAGTCAATCAGTTTATCGCCTTCGCTATAACGAACCAAAATGGTTTTTTGTCGAGAATCATCGATAATACGAAATTTTTCCGCGGCAGTCCTAAAATGAATTCCACAGTCTTGGGGATCAGGTTTAAGCAAAGAAATAATATTTTTTGAATCCAACGAATTCGCTTTCCAATAAAGTTCTGAAAAATAATCTTCGAAAATGCTGTACTCAAGCGGATCTCGTTGTTGAGTGGTTGCTAAAATGCTACAAGTAGTATCAGCCGCTTTACGAAGAATACCCATTGGCGCTTTCTTAGGAGCAGTAAAAACTATTACTTGCCCCGGTTCCGGTAGTTTCCCCTCCCGATTACATCTCCCAGCCGCTTGGGCAATCGAATCTAAACCGGCAAGGGCTCTATAAACCACTGGAAAATCAAAGTCCACACCCGCCTCTACTAACTGGGTGCTCACAACCTGAACTGGTTCTTTGTTTTTTAGTTTTTCTTTGATGCTTTCAATAATCTCACTTCGGTGTTGCCCACACATTAGCGCGGATAAATGATACGTCCCTTTAGGCATCAATTTATGTAACTCACGGCAGCTTTTACGATCTGATACAATACATAACACTTGTTCGTATTGTTGTAGTTCTTCGGCAATCTCTTCCCAACTTGAGGCAGTATGAAAACTTTCTGGTAGTTGTACTTGAACTCTTTTTAAAGAAGCATATAGTCTTTTGACATCATCTTCATCGCCCATGATCTCTCTAACATTTTTTAATCCTTTAAAGGCTTTGCCCTCAACAGTATGTTCCCTAAAAGCTGGCTGTGTGGCTGTGGAGATCACGAAACTAACATGATAATGGTCTACCAGCAATTGCATGGTTTCAAGGATAGGAGTTAAATACTCAACCGGAACTAGCTGGGCTTCATCTAAAACAACAACTGAATTTGCAATGTTATGTAGTTTGCGGCAACGACTGGATTTTGCGGCAAAAAGAGATTCAAAGAATTGTACTGAGGTAGTCACAATAACCGGAGCATCCCAATTCTCCGCTGCCAACCGTGATTTCGGCGTAGAATCTTCTTCATCCAGACTGGAGTGATGCTCTACCACTTGGTCATCTCCAAGAGCTTTACGAAAAACATTAGCGTTTTGCTCAATGATGCTCGTATAGGGAATAACATAGATAATGCGATTCAAATTATGTGTTTTGGCATGTTCAAGCCCAAAAGCAAGACTAGATAAGGTTTTCCCCCCACCCGTCGGTACTGAAAGAGAAAAAAATCCTTGGGACTCTTCGGCCATTTCCATACATTTCTTACGAATACTCCTTCTAATTTGATTCACAGGTGTATCTTCTGATGTTTCATCTAATTGCTTATTAAAATGATTTAATCGCTCTAGCAATTCCATGATTAGGCAATAACCACTCCTGTCATCTGACTTCCCCTGGTCCATATAAGATTCTGTATCTAAAAAATCCGCATCCACCAAACACGAATATAGCATTCTAATCCATAAAGACATGTCTAATCCCGATGAAAAATGCCAAGGTGGTACGGATGGTTTTGATGATCGGATTCCTTCCAGAACAAACTGCTCTATCTCACTCAAATCCTTCACCCGTGTTAACTGAAACTCCAACGATGACTGTCCCGCTCCCTCGGCGCCCGACCAATCCGGAAGTCCTGCATGATGGCCGGCAATACAATAAGACAAAATCCGTCCGATTCTTTTGCCATGTAACTCTTCCGCTAACTTAGCGCCATGAATAGCATGGGGCATTTTCCCAGGTTTGCCTTCTAAATGAGCTTCTTCATCAAAATAGCCGCTTTTAAGACGAAGATATTTTTGCCACTCCAGCCGACCTTTACCAGCATCGTGAGCAAGCCCCACTGCCTTTCCCCATTCTTCCGAATTAAATTTAGCGGCAAATTTGCCAGCCATCTTTGCCGTCATTTTCAAATGATCTGATAAAGAATGAGGAGTAGCCCACGTATCATCAAGATCTTTTCGTACATGTGCTATATAATTATCACTCAAGCGTTAAATCCCCCTTTCCAACATTTTACCACACCACTAGTGACAACAGTATGTCACCAAACAGCAGTTTGGGTAAGGTTTTTTCTTTATTCCAATTAACCGTTTGCTTCCCGGCTCCTCCTTTGCCGTTTCCTTCCTTTTCCGCTCCGTAGAATTGTAATGACTGCAGGTAAAATATCTCCTTCCTGAATTACCGCCCGGAAATACCATTTACCGCTTGTCCGAACATAATAAGCTTTACCGTTTAAAGTTGAACGAAACTCTTTGACATCTCGCAATTCTCGAATAATTGCGCCCAAAGCTTGTTCGTAACTCATCCAGGGCGCAATCCTATTCTGAAACTGTCGCACCGCATGGGGAGTAATAAAAAAATCTCCGCCAATCATTTTTGTCACACCATTCCTTAATTCGGCTTAATAGGTAGTAACTAGTATTTGCTTCTTGTTTACCCTCTTTTAGGCATCCATAGCCTGAGTTCTTCCATACTTAATATTTTCGGTAACTTCTAACATTATAATCCAATAATTCTGTTTATTATTAATATATCCTCTATATTTCTTTAATCTTTTTCTGATCTATCGAGCAACGTGGTGGGGTAGGTTTTGGAGTTGACAAGATCTGTTTCAATCCACACCCCTGCAGAAGGGGCGACGATATTAGAGATTGAATCCTTTCTTCAGGAAATGGTTTCAATCCACGCCCCTACATA
>DHOO01000037.1 GCA_002409975.1 Firmicutes bacterium UBA5388 | reverse complement strand
AACGTTAACTACCACTTGGCCCAAGCAAAAAACAAGATAAAAGTTAACGTTGATTGACAAGCCTCGAAGTGTTTTCTAGATTGGTTAAATATAAGTTTAAGGTAATTATACAATCTTCATATAATAAAATGGAATTCAAAATCAATAAGGGAGTTACTAACTTGCTCTTTAAACCTTATAAAGAGTAAGAAACAAGATGTATAATTATAAGGTAAGACTATTTTGTGGTTTTAGAACTGATCTTGTTGACAGTGAAGAGGTCTATAAGGTAAAATAGCTCTAACTTAGCCCGTTTTATATTTATAATAATGAGTAAACAATTTGTATTTGAATGAAATGATTTTCCTTTAAAAAAACACGTTACCAAGATCAAGCTAAGTTCCGTTTATATCAAAAGGTGATGAATAATAGTCCAGCTGCATTTCAGGAGCGAAAAGTAAGAGCCATCGGGCGTGGGGAGAGGAGGTCAAAGGATGCTCCCAGTAATGATCGAATTACAGAACGTTACCAAGATTTATGGACATGGGGATAATCGGGTAGTGGCCTTAGATGATGTTAGCTTAACGGTAAATAAGGGGGAAGTTTTTGGGATTATCGGGTTAAGTGGAGCAGGAAAAAGTACTTTGGTGCGATGTATTAATAAATTGGAAGTACCCCAATCAGGCGCTATCCATATTGCTAATCAGGATATTACTAAACTTAAGGGGAAAGAATTACGTCAGGCCCGGCGGAAGATTGGTATGATTTTTCAGCATTTTAACCTACTTTCTTCACGCACAGTCTATGGAAATATTGCTTTTCCTTTAGAAATTGCCGGCGCTAAAAGAACAGAGATCGAAAAACAAGTCTTAGCTTTAATTGACTTAGTCGGTCTTTCTGATAAAATAACTGCTTATCCCGCTCAATTAAGCGGGGGACAAAAACAACGAGTAGGTATTGCTCGGGCTTTGGCGAATAATCCTGAAGTTCTGCTTTGTGATGAAGCTACTTCTGCTCTTGATCCCGAGACTACTAAATCCATTTTAGGGCTCCTTCAAGATGTCAATCGCCGTTTTGGCCTTACGATTGTGCTAATTACCCATCAGATGAATGTCATTAAGGAAATTTGTGATACGGTGGCAGTAATTGAAGATGGACGGATTGTGGAAAAAGGTCCGGTAGTTGATGTTTTTGCTCATCCGCAGACCCATACCGCTCGAAGGTTTATGAAAAGTGTTTTGCATACGGAGGTTCCTGCCGAGATTAAAGAAAGAAAAGTGATTGTGCATAAGCAGGGATGGATTGGGAAAACGGTCCGCATCTCTTTTATTGGCAATGTAGCCGGGGAACCAGTTATCTCCTCGATGATCCGTAAGTTCGATGTGGACGTTAATATCATTTATGCCAACCTTGACTTTATAAAAAACACGCCTTTTGGTTCACTCATTGTTGAATTAATGGGTCATAATAATAATGTAGAACAGGCAATGCGGTTTCTCGTTGCTCAAGGATTAAAGATGGAGGTGTTAAATGGTGTGGAACCTACTGTTTAAAGCGCTAGGGGAAACCTTATATATGGTTGGAATTTCATTAGTCTTAGCTGCTTTTTTTGGTATCCCTTTGGGAATCTTATTAGTAATATCTGGCCCACGCCATATTAAACCCTTGACGGTAGTTCATAGAGTTCTCTCGGTTATCATCAATGTGGGGCGGTCATTACCTTTTATCATTCTCCTAGTGGCGATTATCCCCTTGACCCGATTTCTGGTCGGAACCTCGATTGGAACTGCCGGAGCTATCGTGCCTCTGACGGTAAGCGCGATTCCTTTTATGGCTAGAGTAGTAGAATCGGCTCTGCTTGAAATAGACTGGGGTGTTATTGAGGCGGCGCAAGCCATGGGGGCAACTACTGTTCAGATTATTACTAAGGTTTTGCTTCCAGAAGCCGTCCCCGGACTGGTTTTAGGGGTAACAATGGTGGCTGTCAGTCTGATTAGTTACTCGGCCATGGCGGGAGCAGTAGGTGGTGGCGGTTTGGGAGACCTGGCCATTCGTTATGGGTACCAGCGCTTTCGTGGCGATATTATGATTATTACTGTCTTAGTGCTAGTAGCAATGGTGCAGGGACTTCAATCCCTTGGAGGATGGCTGTCGGAGCGGTTAAACCGCAAATAGTTTATGAGCGTAGGTTAACATGAGATAAAAATATGGAGGCGATAATCATGAGTAAAAAGTGGTTTTTAGCGACCGGGTTGTTATTATTAGCTGGTTTTTTCGGGCTTCAATCTTTGTTGTCGGCAACACCTACTGTTTTGAAAGTGGGTGCTTCTCCCACACCGCATGCGGCCATCTTAGAAGAGATTAAACCCCTTTTAGCGAAAGAAGGAATTGAACTAAAGATTATTGAATTTCAAGATTATGTCCAGCCCAATCTGGCGTTAGCTGAAGGAGAACTGGATGCTAACTTCTTCCAACACATTCCTTATTTAGAGCAATTTTCAAAAGATCATAGGCTAAACCTTACCTATATTGCTAAAGTGCATATTGAACCGATGGGGGTATATTCAAAAAAGGTTACATCCTTAACTCAATTAAGAGATAAAGCAGTCGTGGTCATTCCGAATGACCCAACTAATTGTGGGCGAGCTCTCTTATTACTTCAGCAAGCGAAACTGATTGAACTCCGGAAAGGTGTTGGACTTGCCGCCACTGAATTAGATATTGCCAAGAACCCCAAGGGCTTACAGGTTAAACCATTAGAAGCCGCTCAACTGCCGCGCACACTGGCCGAGGTTGATCTGGCGGTGATTAATACTAACTACGCTCTTCCTGCCAACTTAGTGCCAACTAGAGATGCCTTATTTATCGAAGGTAGTGAGTCTCCATATGCTAATGTCTTAGCAGTTAAAGAAGCAGATAAAAACAATCCAGCCTTACAAAAGTTAGCTAAAGCACTAAACAGCAGTATTGTTAAAGAGTATCTCTTGAAAAATTATCAGGGCGATATTGTCCCTGCTTTTTAAGGGTGTAAGCAATAGTTAACGAATCTGGATTTCAGAAGGAAAATCTTATATACTAAGGGCCCAAATGATGAAGCTGGAGTGCGTTTACCCGCATTTAACAGCTTCTTTTTTTAAGGCCTTTGCAGCTGCTGCTTAATTTTTCAAACGATGGAGTAGACAATTCCTTAAAATTTGAACTGAAACTACTTTAAGTCTGTATTTGATTCAATTTTAAAAACACTTCGAGGGCTTGTCGCTCGATGTAACCTTTTTTCCTCTTTTTGCTCGTGGTTAAGTCTTAAATATTAGGATTATGAAATTCCATAGATTGATAGAAGCGATGTAGACTAGGCAACTTGTAATATTAGTAGAAAAAAGCAACAACATATAGTAATATTTATGTAATCGTTCATGTTAGCTACAAAAATAAATTAGAAATGAGGGTTTAACCTGATCGAGAAAGTAAGAGAGATTAAAAGTGATGAACTTAATCAACTGCTGCACCTTAATAAACATCTAAATCCAGATGATACGGAATTGATAATTGATGAAAGAATTAAAGGAATATGGAAGGAAATATTGGAAAATCCTAATCATTTCTGTTTAGGAATTGAAGAAGATGGGATGATAATAACTTCATGTATGTTAATCATTATCAAGAATTTAACAAGGAATGCTCGACCATTTGCCTTAATTGAAAATGTAGTGACCCATGAACGATATAGAAAAAAAGGATATGGAACGGCGGTTTTGCAAAAAGCCATTACCATCGCTAAAGAAAAGAATTGTAATAAAATTATGCTGATGACCAGTAGAAAAGAGGAAAGCACCTTAAAGTTTTATGAAAAGCTAGGATTTAAGAGAGGAGATAAGACGGCCTTTATCATAAGAGTAGAATAAACTGATTTTGATTTAACTTTATAAACTTTGTACCTTTTTTTTGCTCCAAAAAGATTAAAGATAAATCAACGATAATAACATTTACTTTCCAATAAGGGAAAAAACTTATTGACAAATAGGTATTTAGGTATTACAATACCGATTAGAGGAGGTGATTGGTACGGCAGGAGTAGTTCATATTTCCGAGATGGCATCATTGGCGCTCCATGGGATGGCGTTTATTGCAGTAAGCGAAGAGCAGGTTTTAAGCGCTAAGGCAATTGCCGAAGCAACCGGCGCTTCCGAGGCTCATCTGGCCAAGGTTTTTCAAAGGTTAGTGAAAACAGGATTAGTCTGTTCCGAACGGGGACCGAAAGGAGGGTACTTCCTAGCTAAGCCTGTGGAGGAAATAACTCTACTCGAGGTTTTTCAGAGTATAGAAGGAAAAACAGAAGATAATAAATGTCCGTTGAAACGGGAGAAGTGTCCCTTTAATCAGTGCCTGTTTGAAGGTTTTTTGGAAAAGATGGAAGAAGAGTTCACCTCATATTTTAGACAGCGGTCGTTAGCAGATTTTGTTAATTCATTACCCCAATATCCTCTGTAGTAGTAAAGAAAAGGAAAAAAGATTATAATCCTTAACGAAACTTTTTAAATTAATTTTTACGGGAGGAATGTCCATGTTTTGCTATCAATGCGAACAGACGGCCAAAGGAATGGGATGTACGGCAGTAGGTGTTTGTGGAAAAGATGAAAATACTGCGCTTTTTCAGGATCTATTAGTTTACGAGTTAAAAGGAATTGCTGCTTACGCCCACCGGGCCAGGAAATTCGGGGTTAGGGATCCGGAGATTGATGTTTTTATCGTTGAAGGTCTTTTTACCACTGTTACAAATGTTAATTTTGATCCAGAGCGTTTAAAAAGTCTTCTGGTTCGAGCAAGGGAATTGAAGGCCAAAATTAAAGATTTGTATATTAAAGCGGCAACAAAGGCTGGAGAAATACCTGAAGAACTAACTGGAGCAGCGGTTTGGAAACCAAATTTCGAGGAGTTGGCAACAGAAGCGGAGCTAATTTCGATCAAAGAAAGGACTAAAAAATACGGTGAAGATGTTACCGGTCTTCAAGAGTTAATTTTATACGGTTTAAAAGGAATGGCAGCTTATGTGGATCATGCCCAGATATTGGGTATTAAGGATGAGACCTTATATGCCTTTTTTCAAGAGGCGCTTGACTTTCTAAATCGAGACAATTATACAGCTTCCGAACTGTTGGCAATGGCTTTACGGGTAGGAGAGAAAAACATTAAAGCGATGGAGTTGTTGGATCGGGCTAACACCGGAACATATGGTCATCCGGTTCCAACTGCCGTTCGTATTACTCCGGTTAAAGGGAAAGCTATTTTAGTCTCCGGTCATGATTTGAAAGATCTGGAGGAACTGTTAAAACAGACCAAGGATCAAGGCGTCAATGTTTATACGCATGGCGAGATGCTTCCAGCCCATGGTTACCCTCTTTTAAAGAAATACCCACAGCTGGTAGGGAATTATGGAGGGGCCTGGCAAGATCAACGCCGAGAATTCGCTGCTTTTCCCGGAGCAATTCTGATGACGACTAATTGCATTCAAAAACCAGCCCCGAGCTATAATAATCGGATCTTTACCAGTGGGCTTGTCGCCTGGCCAGGAGTTAAGCATATTGCCGACCGAGACTTTACATCGGTAATCGAAGCAGCTCTTGCAGAGGAAGGTTTTTCTTCAGATGAGCCAGAAAAGACAATAATGGTTGGCTTTGCCCATCATGCTGTTTTAAATGTTGCTGATCAAGTAGTGGCTGCAGTTAAGGAAAAAGCGATCCGTCATTTCTTCCTAATTGGCGGCTGTGATGGTTCAAAGGTAGGTCGGAATTACTATACCGAACTTGCCCAGGCGCTACCTAAAGACTGTGTCATTCTAACTTTAGCTTGTGGTAAATATCGTTTCAACAAACTCGATTTTGGCGAGATTAATGGTCTGCCCAGATTACTCGATGTGGGTCAGTGCAATGATGCTTATTCAGCGGTACAAATCGCCTTAGCCTTGGCTGAGGCTTTTAATACCGAGATCAATAATCTGCCTCTTTCTTTAGTACTCTCTTGGTATGAACAAAAAGCTGTAGCAATTCTGCTTTCCCTGTTACATCTAGGAATTAAAAACATTCGCTTAGGACCTACACTTCCAGCATTTATTACACCAGAAGTTTTGATGATTTTGCAAGAAAAATTTAATATTATGCTAACTACAACTCCAGAAGAAGATTTAAAGGCTATTTTAGGCTAACGAGCGAAGCAGCTACTGGAAGAAGAGGTGGAAAGTTGGCGAGCACTAAGATGCTGACATTTTAGAATGGTAAACGGTAAAAGGGATCTGATTTCAGATCTCTTTTTATAAAAAATAATTGTAAAACCACTTAACATCAATTGACAGGGAAAAAGCATTTGGATAAAATAGAAAGAGTTAATAGATTTCTGAGTAAAGCTTTTTGCGTTGTATCCTTTTTAAAAGGTTCCAATACAATATATAGTGTTTGACTTATATTAGGCTACCAATATATTGTATTGGGATAATTAAATCAAAAGACAACGCAAAAAGCCCGAATAAAAGAGAGGTGAGGAAGTTATGGATTCTGACCTTTATGGCGATAGTAATCCTAGGTCGTGTTGGTATATAGAAAATTTAAAGGGACAATCTATGGCTTCTTTATTCCTCATTCTGCTATAAGCAGATCATGAGTAGTCTGAATTTATTTGCCATTTCTGACATGGAAGCCAAAAACCCCTTTAAGAGGGTTTTTTGTTTGTCCCAGAAAGGGGTAAAAGAATGATCCAGATGACCTTGAAACAACTGTTGATCGAAGGCAATTCCCAGGAAATGGTTAAGCTTATTGCAGAGATGCACCCTGCTGATGTAGCAGAGACTTTAATTGAGGTTCCCTTAGAGAATCAGATTAACCTGATCAATACAGTACTCAGTGAGATGGGAGCGCTTATCCTCCGAGAAATGGATCTTACTGATCAGGCGGCAATTTTAAGTCAATTAACCTCCGAGAAAGCGGCGGACATTCTAAAGCAAATGTATACGGATGAAGCAGCTGATCTGCTAGCGATCTTACCTCAGACCGAAACCATGACACTCCTCGCTTTAATGGGCGATAAGGGTAAAGAAGTAAAAAAACTCCTTGCCTATGAGAGTGATACCTCCGGTGGGCTAATGGCCACTGAGTTTATTACAGTTAAAGAAGAACAGACGATTGAAGAGGTTCTACTGTTTCTAAGAGAACAAGCCCCGTCGACGGAGAGCGCTTATTACTTATATGTAGAGGCGGCGGACCGGAGACTAGTCGGGGTAGTCTCTCTTCGGACCTTGGTTACCAAACCATTGATGACAAAGGTTAGTGAGGTCATGTATCGGGATGTTATCTCGGTCCCTGAGGATATGGATCAAGAAGAAGTCGCGCGTTTGTTTGAGAAATATGGCTTTCTTGTTCTTCCCGTCGTTGATGAGCAGGAAAAACTGATCGGGGTGATTACCCTTGATGATGTACTTGGTGTAGCCGAAGAGGAAGCTACCGAAGATATCCACAAGGCTGCTTCGATTATTCCGATGAAAGAAGCATATATTGATGCAAGCATCTGGACGCTTTTTAGTAAAAGAGTTATTTGGTTGCTTGGTTTAATCGTTCTTAATTTACTTTCATCGGAAGTAATCGCCGCTTATGAGAGTGTGCTCGCCTCGGCGCTTACCTTAGCATTTTTTATTCCACTGTTAATTGATACCGGTGGCAACACTGGATCGCAATCAGCTACGTTAGTAGTGCGTGCTTTGGTGACTGGTGATATTAAGCTTTCCGATTGGGGAAAGATCTTGCTCAAAGAAATAATGGTGGGAGCTTTTTTAGGAGTAGTGCTTGGCGTGGCTGGAATGACGCTGGGATTTTTTCGAGGAGGCTATCAGATTGGTGTGGTTGTGGGCTTAACTATGGGGGCAATTGTAATATTTTCCAATATTGTCGGTATGATCCTCCCCTTTATTCTCACAAAAATGAAGTTAGATCCGGCAGTAGCCAGTAGTCCATTAATTACCTCAGTCTGCGATATAGCTGGTCTGGCGATTTATTTTTCTATTGCTTCTTGGGTATTTGGGTTTTAAAATAATGACAAGCATAGGAAGGACAATAAATTATTCTTTAAAGGAGCATTTATTCATTTATTTGGTCGATTATGTTATTGAGTTCGATTATACTGCAGGTATAGTCGGGCTCAATTTTTAATTTTCCTCTACTAATCAGTCGATCCGTAACCAAACAGGTTTTGATTCCAAGCACGGAGGCGACCATATCTTCTTCAATATCATTCCCAATCATTAGACATTCTTCTGCTTTAGCTTGGAGAAGGTCAAGGATTTCTCGGTAATAGTTAGGGTTTGGCTTGCAAAAGCGCATGCTTTCCATGGAAGTTACCGTCTGGTAGGGTAGATCATGGCAGTTAATCCAAGAGAGGCGTTCCATTAGCGCATTCTTTGGGAAAATTGGGTTGGTGGCGATCGTAACCTTAAACCCCTTATTAAGGGCAAGAGTTAGAATTTCATGGGCTAGACCAGTGAAAGGGATGTTTTTACCTAAGGAGCGATATTCATTTTCGTAGAATCTAAGGAAGATGGGTTCCAAAAAAGAACGGGAAAATCCGATACGGTTAGGGAAGTCACGCCAAAAAACCTCTTCATTCGTTAAAGCGCTTTCTTGATTATTAACCATCACCATGGTGCTGGTCATTAATTTTTCTTTAAACCCTTTCTCTGAAATTATATCGGAGAATCTAGCGCTTAAAGCGGAAAGGTAATCCTGGAAGAAAAAATCGATGTCAATGGGGAGTAAAGTTCCATCCAAATCAAAAAGTAAATGTTTAATCATAAAGGATGCTCCTTTCAGAAATAACAGATAGGGGAATTGCGCGGGCCAAGTGGTTGCAATTCCTTAATATAAAAAAGAATATTCATAATTCGAATTATAGGATATTAACATTAATTTGTAAAGGGCGCCCCTCTTTCCGGGCTTTTTGCGTTGTCTTTTGATTTACTTATCCCGACACAATATATTGGTAGCCTAATACCAGTGAAACACTATATATTGTATTGGGACCTTTTAAAAAGGATACAACGTAAAAAGCTTCTTCCCGTTTGTAACATACCGATATTTCTTTGAAAATTGGTTTTTATAATGATGGAACGGTTAGACCATGGATAAACTGCTCTTTTACCTTGACAAATAAACTAAAACAATTGTAAAATTTATTTAGTAACTGATCTGTTCGAGAAAGAGGGGATGTATTGCAAATCTTACAAGTCTTATTTTTTATCGTGACGCCTTTTTTAATTACTAAGTTAGTAGGTAAATCCAAAAAGCTTAATTTTCTCAGTCCGATACTGCTATGTTATGTGGTGGGGATGATCCTGGGAAATAGTAAATTTATTCCCATCGATAAGAAACTGGCCTTGTCTATTTCAGAGTTTACAGTTCCTCTTGCAATTCCTTTGATTCTCTTTTCGACGGATTTTAAAAGATGGCTGGGACTAGCTAGAAAGACCATTATTTCATTTATCTTAGTGGTGGTGGGGGCGATTACCAGTTCTGTATTAGCCGCTACTCTCTTTTCTGGCTTGTTTGATGAGTATTGGAAGCTATCTGGAATGTTAGTAGGAGTCTATACTGGTGGGACCCCTAACTTGATGGCGATTGGAATGGGTTTAAAGATTGATGAGGAAACTTTGATCTTAACTAATACTGCCGATGCGATCCTAGGAGGGATCTACTTTCTTTTTTTAGTAACAGGGGCTAAATGGTTGGTGAGCAAATTTTTACCCGCTTTTTCAGAATCGGTTTTTATACCTGAATTTGCGATCACTAAAGAAAAACCTAACAGGTTAGGTTTATTTTTTGCCCTTTTTTTATCTCTGGTTTTTGTTGGGATCAGCGTGGGGATCTCGTTTTTATTCACAAGTAGACTGGAAGTTAGTATTGTGATGCTGGTGCTTACTACTTTAGGAATTGTTGCTTCCTTTGTTGGAAGAATCAGAAAGATTGAAGGTACTTATGAAGCTGGTCAATATGTGATTCTTATTTTTTCGCTGGCCATCGGAACAACTATCAACTTCAGCGAGATGGTCTCGTCTAGTTCGGTAATTTTTATGTATACGGCTTTTGTCATGACTATGGCCATTCTTATTCATTTCTTACTGGCTTTTTTATTCCGCATTGATGTTGATACCACAATTATAACTTCGACAGCGGGCATCTTTGGACCGGCTTTTATCGGACCGGTTGCGGAGCGAATTAAAAATCGCGAAGTCATAGTCTCTGGTTTAACCTGTGGACTAGTAGGATACGCCATCGGAAATTATTTAGGGTTTGCTGTTGCTTGGTTGTTAATGCCACGATAAGAATAGTTGGAGAAGAAGAGATGCTAGAAATTAGAGAAGTTCAAGAAATCAGGAGACTTAAGAAGTTTGTTGCTATGCCCTGGGATCTTTATAAAAATGATCACTACTGGGTTCCCCCCTTACGTACACAGCTTTTACGGACTCTACAGGGGAAGAATAATCCACTGTTGGCGGCTGGAGAACCTCACACCTTTTTTCTTGCTTTTCAGGGAAAGCGAGTTGTTGGTCGAATTCTGGTGGGGGTTAATACGAAACTGAACCAAAAAAAAGATAAGAAAGAAGGTTACATTAGCCTTTTTGAGTCGGTAGCTGATCAGAGGGTAGCCTTTTCCCTTTTTGATGTAGCCAGCCAGTGGTTAAGGGAAAGAGGTTTAACCAGGATGGTCGGACCGGTTTCACCAACCAATGGTGATGACTATCGAGGTATATTAATAAAAGGGTTTGATGGGCCACCAGTATTAATGAATTCTTATAACCCTTCTTATTACCAGCAACTATTTGAGGGTTATGGGTTCGAAAAAAATATGGATTTGTATGCGTTTCATTTGGATGTCGCGAGTCTGGATGATAAAAGATATGGTAGAATAGTCGCCTATGCGATGAAAAAATTCAAATTTAAGGTTGAACGTTTTCATAAACAGAAGATGGAACGGGAAATCAGAGATATTAAAAAGATACTTGAGGTATCGATGCCAGCAACATGGGAGCACTTGACCCCACCTTCGTTAGCGGAAATACGGTCGGAAGTTCGTACTTTAGCTCAATTTATGGATCCTGATCTCGTTTATATCGCTCGTTCTGGAGAGGAACCTATCGGTTTTGTGGTGGCTTTACCAGACTATAACCAAGTAATTAAAAAACTTAACGGCAGATTGTTACCGTTTGGCTGGGTTAAGTATCTCTGGTATAAACAGAGAATCTCTGGTGTGCGAGTATTTATCCAATTTGTTGTGCCAAAATTTAGAAATAAAGCGGTTAATAGCGCGATCTATCACCGTTTAATGTTGGAGGCGCGGAAAAAGGGTTATGTGTATGGAGAAGGCTCGGCGATTGCAGAGATGAATTTAGAGTCGATCCGCTCTGTAGAAGGGGTAGGAGGTAAACTTTATAGAGTTTACCGAATTTATCAGAAAGATCTTTAAATATTCGGTTGGATGTTGAAAAACCCCGGTTAACGCTAAAGCGCCGACCGGGATTTTTTAGGGCAAGCGAAAGGAATTCGCTTTAAGCATAAGAAACGGGTTTAGTGCCTTAGTGATGGAATAATCTTAGTCCGGTAAAGGCCATGACCATCTGATAATCATTACAGGCTTTGATGACATCCAGATCTCGAATTGAGCCTCCCGGTTGGGCGACATATTTAACACCACAGCGGGCAGCCCGGTCGATATTATCGCGGAAGGGGAAGAAGGCATCCGAAGCCAGGGCGGTGTTATTAAACTTTTCCAGCCAACCGTTTTTCTCTTCAGCCGATAGCTTTGCTGGCGCCTTGCGGAAAGTTTCTTTCCAGACCTTTTCTTCCGCGGGGCTTAAGTCCTCCCGTAAGTAAAGATCGATGGCATTATCTTTTTCTGGGCGAGAAATCCCGTCTTTAAAATTAAGGTCCAGCACTGCCGGGTGTTGCCGTAAGAACCAGTTTTCTGCCTTAGAAGCGGCTAGTCGCGTGCAAAGAATTCTCGATTGTTGTCCGGCGCCGATACCAATCGCCTGACCATTTCGGGCAAAACAAACCGAGTTCGATTGGGTATATTTTAATGTAATCAAGGCGACCAGTAGGTCACGACGGGCGGAAGCAGGAAGGTCTTGGTTGGTAGTGACAATATTTTGGAAAAGAGTATCATTAATTTTTTGATTATTTCTCTTTTGTTCAAAGGTGATGCCAAAGACTTCTCTGGTCTCAATTTCTCTGGGCTCGTAAGTAGGATCCATCTCAATAATCACATAATTTCCTTTTTTCTTCTTTTTTAAAATTTCCAAGGCTTCAGGATGATAATGAGGAGCGATCATTCCATCTGAGACCTCTTTAGCGATTAATTTGGCGGTGGGAAGATCAACGGGCGCGCTTAAGGCGATCCAATCACCAAAAGAGGAGACCCGGTCAGCTCCCCGGGCTCGGAGATAAGCGGAAGCCAAGGGGGAGAGCTCCATCTCCTCGACGAAGTAGGCTCGTTTCAAGGTTTCGTCTAACTTGATGCCCACAGCTGCTCCAGCGGGACTTACATGCTTAAAGGAAGCGGCTGCCGGCAAAGCTAACGCTTCCTGTAACTCTCTTACTAGTTGCCAAGAATTAAGGGCGTCTAAAAGATTAATGTAGCCAGGACTTCCATTAATCACTTTTAGGGGCAAGGCTCCCCCTTTGGTATAAATGCGGGCGGGTTTTTGGTGCGGGTTATTTCCATATCTTAAAGTTATTTCATGTCGGTTCAAGCTGTCTCCTCCTTACATAGTTGATAATACTATAGTAACAGTTCCAAGCGGAATTAACTATCATTTTTCACAGGTTTAATCCAGATTTATCAAGCTTCTTTGGCGGCAAGTTCTGACCCTAAAACTTGGCGAATAAAATGTCCGGTATAAGAGGCGGGGTTGTCAGCTAACTCTTCCGGGGCGCCGACGGCTACTACTTGTCCACCTCGGTCCCCCCCTTCCGGACCAAGATCAATTAGGTAATCCGCAGTTTTAATTACATCCAGATTATGCTCAATTACGAGCACAGTATTACCACTCTCGACTAATCTTTTTAGAATGTCCAGTAGTTTTTGAACATCAGCAAAATGTAGTCCGGTAGTGGGTTCGTCTAAAATGTAAATGGTCCGACCATTACTGCGTTTGGCAAGTTCAGTAGCAAGTTTGACTCGTTGGGCTTCACCCCCCGAAAGGGTAGTAGCGGATTGACCGAGTTTAATATAACTTAAGCCTACATCATAAAGGGTCTGAAGCCGTCGTTTGATCCGCGGGTGGTTTTGAAAAAAGTCTAAGGCCTCTTCTACTTGCATCTCTAAAATGTCAGCAATGGTTTTGCCTCTAAATTTAATTTCCAGCGTTTCACGGTTGTATCGTTTGCCCTTACAGACTTCGCAGGGGACATAAACATCGGGGAGAAAGTGCATTTCAATTTTAATGATTCCATCACCGGCACAAGCTTCACATCTCCCTCCCTTGACATTAAAGGAGAAACGCCCTGGTTTGTAGCCCCTCATTTTTGCCTCTGGAGTCTCGGCAAAGACCGTTCTAATATCATTAAAAACCCCGGTATAAGTAGCGGGATTAGAGCGAGGAGTTCGTCCGATCGGAGATTGGTCGATATTAATCACCTTATCAAGGAGTTCAAGCCCCTCAATGCCTTGATGGGCGCCAGGGAAAAGGCTAGTAGCTCTGTTTAATTTACGAGCAAGGACTGGGTAGAGGATTTCATTAACCAAGGTGCTCTTCCCCGATCCGGAGACCCCGGTAACACCAACAAAACAACCTAAGGGGATGGAGACATCGATATTTTTTAAATTATGCTCTTTGGCTCCTTTAATTTTTAGCCAGTTGCCATTCCCGGAGCGACGGTGAGTAGGAATGGGGATCTGGCGTTTTCCGGAAAGATAGGCGCCAGTGATCGAATGCTGACAGGCGGTAATGGTAGAAAGATCCCCGGCAGCTACGATCTCACCACCGTGGGAACCGGCTCCCGGCCCCACATCAATAATATAATCCGCTTCCCTAATCATTTCTTCATCATGTTCGACGACAATTAGTGTGTTTCCTAAATCACGAAGACCTTTTAAAGTATTAATTAACCGGCAATTATCTCTTTGATGCAACCCAATGCTGGGTTCATCTAAAATATACAAAACCCCTACTAAAGAGGAGCCAACTTGGGTGGCTAAACGAATGCGTTGCGCTTCTCCGCCAGAAAGAGTACCGGCAGCTCGGTCGATGGTCAGATAGTCAAGACCAACATCGATTAAAAACCCAAGTCGCTTATCGATCTCTTTGAGCACTTGGTGAGCGATGATTTTTTCTTTCTCTGATAATTCTAAGGCAGAAACAAAGGCTCTGGCTTCAGCAATAGATAGGGCGGTCACTTGGCTGATGTTAAAGGCGCCAATCTTAACAGCTAGACTTTCCCTGCGGAGTCGGGCCCCCTTACATTCCGTACAGTTACGAATGGTCATAAATTTTTCCTGGATGTCTTGGCGCATATATTCGGAATGGGTATCGCGGTAGCGCCGGTTTAGATTATTAATGATTCCTTCAAATCTAATATGCTGTTGCCATTCTTTCCCGTCCTCTTCCTTATAAAAAACCGGGATTTTTTCTTTTCCTGAGCCGTAGAGGATGGCCTGGAGTTGGGTGGGGGTCGCTTTTTTCAAAGGTAAGTCGGGATCTAATCCGTAATGTTTAGCCACGCTTATTAGATACTGAAGTGACCAGGAAGTATGGTCGGAACTCCAGGCACGAACCCCTCCATCCTTTAAGGACTTGTTTTTATCGAGGACTTTATCCGGATCGATTTCCATCTTAATTCCCAAACCATCGCAGGCCGGACAAGCGCCATAAGGGGAGTTAAAAGAGAACATCCGGGGAGTTAATTCTTCAAAACTAAAGCCACAATCCGGACAGGCAAAATTCTCACTGTATAAATGGTCTTCTCCAGAAAGCAAGGCGATAATTACCAACCCTTTGGCCAGGCGTAAAGCGGTCTCAATCGAATCAGCAAGGCGTGATTCCATCCCTGGGCGTAGGATTAGCCTGTCCACTACGACTTCGATCCAATGTTGTTTATATTTTTCTAAAGTTATTTCTTCCTCGAGATTACGGACTTCGCCATCGACGCGAACCCGGGCAAAACCTTCTTTTTTTAAGTCAGAAAAAACTTTTCCGTATTCTCCTTTCCTCCCTCTTACTACTGGAGCTAAAACTTGGAACTTGGTCTCAGCAGGGAGCTCCATTACTTGATCAACAATTTGTTCCACTGTTTGCTGGGTGATTTCTCGGTTACAATCAGGACAATAAGGATGGCCGATTCTGGCATAAAGAAGACGTAAATAGTCATAGATCTCAGTTACCGTACCCACGGTGGAGCGGGGATTCCGAGAAGTAGTTTTCTGATCAATAGAAATTGCCGGGGAGAGTCCTTCAATGTAGTCGACATCCGGTTTATCCATCTGGCCCAGGAATTGTCGGGCGTAGGCAGAGAGGGATTCCACATAACGACGTTGTCCTTCGGCATAAATGGTATCAAAAGCGAGGGAGGATTTCCCAGAACCTGAGAGTCCAGTCATTACTACTAGTTTATCCCGGGGGATCCGGACATCTATATTTTTAAGGTTATGCACGCGGGCTCCTTTGATAATGATCCAGTCTTTACTCATTTTTGTTCATTCCTCCAATAATTTACGCCATTCTTTCAACTCATCGCGGAGTTTGGCTGCAGTTTCAAACTCCAGTTTTCCCGCGGCAGTTAACATTTCATCTTCGAGGCGATTAATGGTTTCACGGATCTCAGCAGGTGTTAACTTACGACGTTTGACTTGGTAGACGACTTTCTCTTCTGCGACTTGTTCGAGTTTAATCAGATCACGAACCGCTTTCCGGATTGTTTCAGGAGTAATGTGGTGCTTTTCATTATAACACAGCTGTTTTTCACGGCGCCGATTGGTCTCTTTAATCGCCCGGTCCATCGACTCAGTAATGACATCGGCGTACATAATTACTTTTCCCGAAACATTACGAGCGGCGCGACCGATAATCTGAATCAGAGTTGTTTCAGAACGGAGAAAGCCTTCTTTATCCGCATCTAAAATTGCGACTAAAGTAACTTCAGGGAGATCCAGCCCTTCACGGAGTAGGTTAATTCCCACTAAGACATCAAATTCCCCCAGCCGAAGGTCTCTAAGGATCGCGATTCGGTCAAGAGTATGAACCTCAGAATGGAGGTATCTAACCCTAAACCCTGCCTCCTCCAGGTATTCTGTTAAATCCTCCGCCATTCTCTTGGTCAGAGTGGTGACCAGCACCCGCTCTTTTTTAGCTACCCGGGTTCTAATCTCCTCCATTAAATCATCGATTTGACCCTTTACTGGTTTAACCTCGATCTCCGGATCAAGTAGACCGGTAGGACGGATTATTTGTTCTACTACTTGCTGCGCCTGCTGCAATTCATAAGCAGCAGGGGTAGCGGAAACGTAGATCACTTGATTGATCGCTTTTTCAAACTCTTCAAAGCGTAAGGGTCGATTATCTAAAGCCGAAGGCAGGCGGAATCCATAGTTAATGAGAGTCTCTTTACGCGAACGATCTCCGGCAAACATTGCTCTGACCTGAGGAATAGTAACGTGAGATTCATCAACAAACAGGAGAAAATCGCTGGGAAAGTAATCAAGTAAAGTGGCCGGAGCATCCCCGGGTTTTCTTCCGGTAAGATGCCGGGAGTAATTCTCTATTCCCTGGCAGTAACCGACTTCTTGAAGCATCTCAAGGTCAAAGCGAGTCCGTTGCTCTAGACGTTGGGCTTCTAAAAGCTGATTTCCCTTTCGTAAACGGGCTAGTTCTTGCTCGAGTTCCTGTTCAATGTTACCAATCGCCACTTTCATCTTTTCTTCGCTGGTAATATAGTGCGTTCCCGGGTAGATGGTGATGGTTTCTTTTTCTCCTAAAATTTCTCCAGTTAAAGGATCGGCTTCCAGGATTTTTTCGACTTCATCTCCGAACAGTTCGATTCTGATGATTGTTTCTCCGTAAATCGGGATGATTTCAATTACATCGCCCCGGACGCGGAATGTTCCGCGGGTGAAACCAATGTCGTTACGAGAATATTGAATCCCGACCAAGCGACGGAGGATCTTGTCCCGGTCCCGAAAATCACCGTGTTTTAAGGACAAGGTCATTCCCTGGTAATCTTCAGGGGAACCCAGGCCATAAATGCAAGAGACACTAGCCACAATCAACACATCACGGCGTTCAAATAAAGAAGAGGTAGCGGCGTGGCGGAGACGATCGATCTCTTCGTTGATGCTAGCATCTTTTTCAATATAGGTATCGGACTGAGGGATATAAGCCTCAGGTTGGTAATAGTCATAATAACTAACAAAATAATGAATAGCATTTTCCGGAAAAAATTCCTTAAATTCACTATACAACTGGGCGGCAAGAGTTTTATTATGGGCAAGGACAAGGGTGGGACGGTTTATTTGAGCGACGATATTAGCCATGGTAAAGGTTTTTCCAGAACCGGTTACCCCGAGTAAAACTTGGCTGCGCAAACCTTTTATTAATCCACTAGTTAGTTTCTCTACAGCCTCTGGTTGGTCACCGCTGAGGGTGTAGGGTGTAACTAATTTAAAAGTATTCATCGGATCATCTCCAGCTGATATAGTTAACATAAAACAATTATAGCAAAGGACGCTTTATAATTCAATGCTGAGGCTAGAGGGAGCTTCTATTTACCTAGGGGTTAAACTAAATTGGTTCGCCTAAACTTGTTGTTAAAAAGTTACATAACATACAATTAAACCATAGGCTATTGATCGCCTAAGGGAAGACTTCCCCTATATATTGTGTTCAAAGGGCTGTTTAGATAAATAGACTATTCCCTCAATTATAGGCCAAGCTTAATTAAGGGAAATTAAAACCGACATACCGAACATACATTCGCAATTCGACAACAGAAGGGAAAATCCTTTTACAAGATCTTTAAATTCTTAATACTATTTAACTAGCTGGGAGACGTGGACTAGCTCTATCTGGGCCTGTTGAAAAAGGGGAAGGCAGTCGCTAATCGCTTTAGCTACTCCGGGACGAGTATGAGCGATGCCAATGGCTGAGCCTTGGTTTAATGCCTTTTCAATTAGAACACGCACTTGTAAGGGGATTCCTTCGATCCCCAGACCATCAAGGAAAACATTTCTGATCCCGACAGGAACTTGCATCTTTTGAGCAACCTTCCAAGCTAGTGAGGATTTAATCGTCATACTATCAATAAAGAATAAACCCCTCATTTTTAATTCAGTCATAATTAGGGTCATCATTTTTAAATCTTGAGTTCCTTTTGATCCCATATGATTATTAACGCCAATCACTCCTGGGACAGCAGCTAAATTTTTTCTTAGTTGCTGTAGGGCTTCTTGTGGTGAAAAACTCTCGAAAATAGCCCCAGCTCCAGGATTGATTGAGGAGTCTAATGGTTCTAAAGGGAGATGAAGAATTATCTGTTGATTTCGCTGGAGTGCCTGTTTAGCGTGAAGCTCGGAGTATTTGCCCCAAGGTAAAACCGCAAAAGTTAGAGGAATGTCAAGAGCCCAGAAATCCTCAGTCGGTTGGCGGACAAAACCGACATCATCAATAATGAGGGCTATTTTTGGCCGGTCTCTAGTTTCTTTTTCGGGAAGAGAATGGGCTTTTTTGCCTTCTAGATGGGGAATGAAGGGAAGGGCTTTCTTCTTAGACGCTGGTTGATACTGGCTACCGCCCACGAACGTGAAGCAATTTAAGCCGATCAGCTTTTCTCCTACCAGTAAAGGACTCCTATCGACTTCTGGTGACATAAAAGTTAAAGGCAGTATCAGTTCGCTAAGAAGGAAGAGAATGAACAACAGACGAAACCTTATACGCAGCGGGACTCGCCTGTGGGATAAAGGATGACCAAGTTGGGGTAAAGGAGTCATGCGCCTCACTCCATTTCATGTTAAGAACCGGTTGTTTCGCAACCGGCTCTCTCCAAAATAACAGTGGAATTAATAACTGAGGGAATTGCCTAAAGGAATTTACTGGTGGTCAAATCTTAAAATTAGCGCTTCCTTAGAATGTCGTTAAGCTGCTGCTTTTCTTTTCACAAGAATTAGTTTTCTTAGTACCTGGATTGCTGTTTCTGCTTGTAGACGATCGATTTTTTGGAGAGCACGGAAATCGCTCTGCTCTTTAAAGCGATCGGATTCGTTAGGGAGTTTAACGACCACATCCGGGCGGATTCCTGTTTTGTGAATCGAGTGACCTCCGGCAGTTAGATAAGTAGCTACGGTTAAATAGAGAGCGCCTCCTGTAGGCAGAGGGAGAACATCCTGGACTAAACCTTTACCAAAAGTAGTATTACCGACTAATACACCAGCTTTAAGATCTTTAACAGCTCCGGCCACAATCTCCGAAGAGCTAGCGCTCCATTCGTTGACTAAGACAACTAGAGGAAGCGGTGGATGAGGGTTGGGATAGGCGGTAAAAGTTTCTGCCTGTTGATTTCGATATTTCAAGGAAACTACTGGAGAATTCGACCGTTCCGCCAGCAGTTGACTGGCTACCTCTACAGCGGAGATTAGTAAACCTCCGGGGTTATAACGAAGATCTAATACAATTCCGGCGGCTTTTTCGCGGGCAATAGCTTGTAAAGCTTGCCCGAGATCAGAGGAGGTTTTCTCAGTAAATTGAGTGAGGCTAATCCAGCCAATCTTTCCGACGACGGAATCCTTTTTGATCTCCCATTCGATGGAAGGGTCAATCAATGTTCGTGTTAATGTGACTTCTCTAGTAATTTGAGTGTTACCTTCCCCTCGTTTGATCGTAAGGGTCAGAGTCGTGCCGGGGGGGCCTAAAATTTTCGTGACAGCGATCTCCTTAGACATCTCCTTGGTTGATTGATAATCAATCGCGGTAATGCGATCCCCTGGTCTGAGGCCAGCCAGCTCAGCAGGGGAGTTTTTAATTGGTTTAAAAATGATCAATTCACCATCTTTATACTCTAGATAAAGGCCAACTCCTCCGTAACTTCCTTTGTTTTCCTCGAGGAGTTGAACATATTCTTTTTGATTAAGATACCTGGTGTAAGGATCCCCCAGGCTTTCCAGTAGGCCCTGAACCTTCCCCTTTTTCAGGTAGATGATAACAAGCTGAGAGAGGTTGACGGGTTCGAAAAATCTCAATTTAAGAAGAGGGATCACCTGACAAGCGAGGAAAAAATCCCTATATTTATCCTGTGAAAGTCCATACCCCAACCCAAAAAAAACCGTGAGGAACAAAAGGATGATCATTAGCGGAAGGATTCGGCTTGTGGCGATCTTTATCATCTGAACCGCTCCTTTGCCTGTATATCTCTTAGGGCGCTTTGTAACCTGATTTTCCATAAGAGCATATGTGCGAAGGAGGGAGGATATAACTTAAACTTTAAGATATCTTTTAATCGAAAACAGGCTCCCGATCGCTCCAAAGCAGATTCCCATCGTAAACAGGAAAATGATGAGAGGTGAGTTTACTTGCGCCCTCGGTAATAAGGGGATAAAATTATGATAGGCGCTAAGTTTTCTAATCAGGATGGTGTAGCCTTCGGTTAAAAGGATTAACGCAAGGGCGGCTCCCCCCAGACCCAGGACCATTCCTTCGAGGAGAAAAGGCCAACGGACAAAAGCATCAGTGGCTCCGACTAACTTCATAATCTCAATCTCTTTACGTCTGGCATAAACGGTGAGTTGAATGGTATTAATTACAATGTATAAGACGGCGCATACGGTCAATAACAAGAACACCATTCCAACTATTAGACCAATCCGGATGGCAATCTTTAAAAATTTCACAAAAGCTTGACCAAATACGACTTCTTCAACACCGGGAACTTTGGAAGCTAAACGGGATATTTCATCGATATTCGCTCCCTCAGTAAGAGAAAGATTAAAACAGTGGGGTAAGGGGTTGTCTTCTTCGGTAAAAAGGTTTTTATTTCCTAACAATTTTTCCAGGGCAGCCGCTCCTTCTTGTTTAGGAATGAATTTAATACTTTTCACTCCGGGGAGAGCTGCTAATTTAGTTCCAATCTCTTCAACCTGCTCTACGTTTTGCTCTAAAAAGACTCTAATTTCTATTTTGTCCCAGGCTAAGTCTCCTAAGTGTTGAAGATTAACAGTAAAAAGATAAAACAAGCCAAAGAGTAGGAGAGCAATAGTAATGATTCCGATTGCCGCCAAAGACATCAAACTGTTGCGAACAAGCCCACGAAAAGCTTCACGAAAGAAATAGAGAAAAGTTCTAGGCTTCAATGGTGTACCCTCCTCTCAGAGTATCCCTGATTAGTTTACCGTGGTCTAAAGCGATTACCCTTTTACGAAGCTTATCAACAATTTCTTTGTTATGGGTAGCCATTAAAATAGTAGTGCCCCGTTTGTTAATCTCTCTCAGTAACTCCATGATCTCCCAGGAAGTATCCGGATCGAGATTACCGGTAGGTTCATCAGCTAGTAAAAGCAGAGGGCGATTAACAATAGCCCGGGCGAGACAGACTCGTTGTTGTTCCCCGCCGGATAATTCAGAAGGGAAGACATTTGACTTATTAAGTAAACCAACTAATTCAAGGACGGAATAAACTCGTTGTTTGATTTCTTTAATTCCGGTTTCAATTACCTCTAAGGCAAAGGAGATATTTTCGTACACAGTTTTATGGGGCAACAATTTATAGTCTTGAAAAATAACACCGATACTTCGACGTAAAAAAGCGATCTCATCTTTTTTTAGAGAGGCAATATTCTTTTGATTGACCGAGAGAAGACCGGCGGTCGGTAACTCTCGACGAATGATCAGGTTTAAAAATGTGGTTTTCCCGGCGCCACTGGGACCGACTAAAAAGACAAACTCTCCTTTTTCCACAGATAGGGATAGCTGCTCTAAGGCTACAACTCCGTTACTATATATTTTGGTTAAATCTTTAGTTAAAATCAAGTAAACGCACCCCTTACGTGGTTTATTCAGGTATTTCTTCGACAGGTTGGGATGATATCCTTCAGGTAATTCCCGTCACAAGTAATTTAAGAAAAAGCTCAAGGTTTCTAATAAAAAAAGACCGCCTGGGGAAGGCGGTCATGACTTTTTGTAGTGGAGGAGATATCCGTTTTCCGACGAATATTTAATCTCCTTTAAAGAGGGGGGAGTTTGCATTAATCTGAATTCTAAGCGGATAAAGGTGTGAAAATCAGAAAACTTTTCGAGTTCGGTTAAAGCAACTCTTGTTAATTCATGGTCTGCTCGAAAAAGAATTTCCATTTCGGCGCCCTCAGTTATAGCTCTTTTCCTTAGATTAGCAAGGAGTTCGGGTTCAATAACTTCTACTGGATAGGCTAGATGATAAAGAAATCCGCCTCCTAACGAACTAATAGTTTCTGTGGTCCATTTTTTATCGATTAAGAGTTGGATTATTTTTTTTCTTTTTTCCATGTAGCCCCTCCCTTCTCCTTGACTTTAAAGTGGATTACGAACATTAACAATGAATGCCTCTTGGTATCTTTGATTTAGTATATGAAGACAAGAAGTAAGTGGTACCTAAAGGGAAAGGGAACTAAACCATTTTCAAAAACTTGGTTACTAATTCGCCCATTTCTCTGGCGCCAACTTGTGTTGTTCCAGGGACATAAAGATCAGAGGTTCTATAACCCTCTGCCAAGACCTTAGCTACCGCTTGTTCGATGGCGCCGGCGGCTGCTTCGTGGTGGAGGGAGAACCGAAACAAGAGAGCGGTGGAGAGGATTGTAGCTAAGGGGTTGGCGATGTTTTGGCCGGCAAGCTCAGGGGCTGAACCATGAGCGGGTTCATAGAGACCAGTTTTCCCGCCTAAACTGGCGGAAGGGAGCATCCCGAGGGAGCCGCTTAGAACCGAAGCTTGATCGGTCAGAATATCTCCAAACATATTTTCTGTGACGATCACATCAAATTGTGCGGGATTTTTTACTAATTGCATGGCGCAATTGTCTACATACATATGTTCTAAATGCACATCCGGGTAATCTCTTCTCATTTGTTCAGCATTTTCTCTCCATAATTGAGAACTGGTTAAAACATTGGCCTTATCAACAGAAGTTACTTTTTTTCTTCTTTGTCGGGCAGCTTCAAAGGCAAACTTAAGGATGCGTTTAATCTCAACGCTGGAATATTCCAAGGTATCAGTGGCTACTTCTTCCCCATCAACCCCAATTTCCCGGGACTTCTTACCAAAATAAAGCCCACCGGTTAATTCTCGAACTGTTAGTAAATCCACTTGTTCAATGATTTCTTTTTTGAGGGGAGAGGAAGGGATTAGTTCGGGGCAGATTTTGATCGGTCGTAAATTGGCGAATAGCCCCAACTTCTTCCTTAAGGGAAGTAAGGCGGCTCTTTCTGGTCTTAAATCCGGGGGAAGAAGATCCATCTTTGGGCTCCCGACCGCTCCCAACAGAACAGCGGTTGAGTTTTTACATAAATCCAAGGTTGCTGGGGGCAGAGGGTGACCATACTGTTCGTAGGCGTCTTCACCGATTAGACCAGATTCGATCTGTAAATTAAGTTGAAATAAGTCCGCGGTTGCCTTTAGAACTTTGGTAGCTACCGGGGTTACCTCCCGGCCAATGCCATCACCGGGTAACACTGCTATTCGGAACAAAGTTACACCCCCAGTTTTTCTCCGGAAAGATTTTTCCGAAGATAAGGTATGAGTCCGCCACTGGCGATTAACTCCCGCATGAAACCAGGAAACGGGTTGGTCTGATAAACCTGATTTCTTGTCAGATTGGTTATTAACCCTGTTTCAAAGTTGACCCGGAGAATATCCCCTTGTTTTACTTCTTTGCTGGCGGCCACTGATTCCAGGATCGGTAATCCAATATTAATAGCATTACGATAGAAAATGCGAGCAAACGAAGCAGCAATGACACAGGAAACCCCGGAGGCTTTAAGCGCAATGGGCGCGTGTTCACGGGAACTGCCGCAACCAAAGTTGGTTCCGGCGACGATGATGTCGCCGGAGATAACTTTACGAGCAAAGCCGGGCTCAAGATCCTCCAAACAGTGTTCTGCTAAGACTTGGGGATCAGAAGTATTTAAATAGCGAGCGGGAATAATTAAATCAGTATCAACATCATTGCCAAAACGCCAGACTTTTCCTTCAAGCATCTTTCAACACCTCCTCAGGATGGATGATCCGGCCTTTAACAGCGGAAGCTGCGGCCACCGGTGGACCGGATAAGTAGACTTCACTTTTAGGATGACCCATTCTGCCCACAAAATTACGGTTAGTGGTAGCGAGCGCGCGTTCTCCCCGGGCTAGAACACCCATATGTCCCCCTAAACAAGGTCCGCAGGTGGGAGTGGAGACAACACCGCCGGCATCAATAAAGATTTCGATTAGACCTTCACGTATGGCCTGTCGATAAATATCTTGAGTGCCTGGGATGACAATCAAGCGGACATCCCGATGGACTTTATTACCTTTTAAGATCTGGGCTGCTTCACGCAGATCTTTGATCCGACCGTTAGTACAGGACCCAATTACCACTTGTTGAATATAAAGATCGCTTACCTCCCGGACGGACTTAACATTCTCAGGAAGATGGGGGCAGGCGACCTGTGGCTCAAGAGTAGATAGATCCCAGTCGTAAGTCTGAATGTAGTCAGCCTCTGGATCGCTGGCGAATATTTTATAAGATTTCTTGTATCTTCCTCTTAGATACTCTAGCGTTTTATCATCAACGGCAAAGATTCCGTTTTTAGCCCCAGCTTCAATCGCCATATTCGCCATCGTAAAGCGATCATCCATGGTCAGGGAAGAGATTGTTTCACCGGTAAATTCCATTGCCGCGTAAAGGGCGCCATCAACTCCGATTTGTCCGATGGTGTAAAGTATTAGGTCTTTCCCTCCTACCCAGGTCTGGAGGGAACCGGAGAAATGAAACTTAATCGAAGGAGGAACCTTAAGCCAGACTTCTCCGGAAGCCATCGCGGCTGCCATATCGGTGCTGCCTACTCCTGTGGAGAAGGCTCCGACCGCGCCGTAGGTACAGGTATGTGAGTCGGCGCCAATGACTAGATCCCCGGGACCAACTAACCCCTGCTCAGGAAGGAGACAGTGTTCGATTCCCATCTTCCCCACCTCAAAGTAGTGAGCAATTTCGTATTTGCGCGCAAATTCCCTCAACATCATGGCTTGTTCTGCTGATTTGAGGTCTTTGTTAGGAGTAAAATGATCAGGGACTAGGGCGATGGCTTCGGAGTTAAAAACTTTTTTTACGCCAATTTTCTCAAATTCCTTGATGGCTACCGGGGAAGTAATGTCATTACCCAGGATTAAATCTACCTGCGCTTGGATCAGATCCCCCGGTCGCACCCGCTCTTTTCCGGCGTGCGCTGCCAGAATTTTCTCGGTTATTGTCATGCCCATCATCTTCACCGACCTTTTTTAATAATTGAATTAAGCAAATCCTTCCTTAATTTAATTGTTTCTTTCCCGTGGCAATAATCATTTTAATATGAGCGGAACGTCCCTGGCTTCCCGTCGTATAACAATCACAACCCAAGTCAGCAACGGTTTCTTCGCTAAAACCGGCCTCCTTTAACCATTCTGCCAATTCTGCGCGGTCAAAACCGAGCCACAGGTCAGATTTTTCCTCTTTAACCCAACGATGGGGATGTTCTTCTACATCAATAAGTACGACTTGGCCTCCGGCTTTTAGGATACGATTAAACTCTTTTAGAACCTCCACTGGATCACTAATGTGATGCAGTAACATGCTGGCAAAGACTAAATCAAAGCTAGCGACCGGGAATGGTAATTTACTGGCATCGGCGTTGATAAATTCTACATTAGATAAACCAGCTTTATCTATTTCTTGACGGGCGATTTCAAGCATTTCTCCGGAGGAGTCAATGGCGGTAACTCGGGTAGCCTTCTCGGCGAGGGCTTTGGTTAGGTACCCAGTGCCACAGCCAATATCAGCCACAGACATATTCTGCTCGATTGTTATATGGGTAAAAATAAGATTACACAAATTACTACCATAGTACTGTACTCTGGTAGCATTATAATGAGGCGCTACCTGATCGAAATATTCTTTTACGCCTTGTTCCGCCGAAACATAAGCTAAGGAATTTCCTGCCGCCAACCAGTTAAGAAGAGCGTTTCTGGAAAATCGCCACTCCCGTCCAATTTTCCGAGCAGGCACTTCTTCTTCACGTAGGATTTTAAGCAGTGTTTTTGAGCTTACGCCCAACAACTCACTGGCTTCTTCTAAGTTAAGAACTTCTTTTGGCATCGATTTACCTCTTCTCTACTAGTATTATAAAATGAAGATTAGGTAATGTCAAGATATTAACTTAACTCATCTTCCCCTATATTATCTTAATTACTGTTATATAACCGCTATTTATCAATAAGGAGAAGAATGTTTGGGCAGATAAAAATAAAATCGGGTTAAACAGATAATATCGATTTTATTTGTTTGAATGGCACTAAAATAGTGGCTGACATTTTTAGTCCAGTTAAAATGCAAACATATAGACAAGGCATAAACAAAAAGAAAGGCTATCCCAGAGATTAAGGGTAGCCTTTCTTTATTATATAAGGCAATTGCCTAATTACCTCAATTGTATATGACCGTATATAGTTGTCCAGCAAGTGCCGTTTAAAATAAGATCGATCTTTATAGCAAAATAATTTTAGTTTAGACTTTAAGGAATTGCAAAATTAACTTTTTAAAAATTGGCCACATCTATTGATAGCCTAAAAAATATGGTGCTCAAATGACGGCGGCAGGTAATTATGGAATTCCCTCACTTAAGTTATTTAGCTGGATTGGAGATAATTTTCCACTTCATTAATTGCTTCTAAAACGGCGGTCGGAGCCGGGCCACCTTTGACCATTCGCCGTTCCAGACAGGTCTTAATCTTAATAGCTTCTTGAAAAGCGGAACAATCTACTCCACTCCAGGTCGACATTTCCATGACCGAAAGGTCTTCGAGTTTTATCTTTTTTTCCAGACAATAAGTGATTGCTTTGCCAACTACAGTATGGGCTTCGCGAAAAGGGAGTCCCTGTTCTACTAGGAAATCAGCCAGATCGGTTGCGTTTAAAAACCCGTCTTCAGTAGCTTGTTGCATCCGTTCCGGGAAAAAGTGAGCAGTAGAAAGCATTGGAATAAAAACATGAAGCGAAGACAGGACGGTATCGATGGCATCAAAAACAGCTTCTTTATCTTCTTGAAGGTCTTTATTATAGGCTAAGGGCAGGCCTTTCATCACTGTAAGTAGACCGATTAAATCACCATAAACCCGACCGGTTTTTCCCCGGATTAATTCGGCGGCATCCGGATTTTTTTTCTGTGGCATCATACTGCTTCCAGTGCTAAAAGCATCATCCAGTTCCATAAAAGCCCACTCAGCAGAAGTCCAGAGGATGATCTCTTCACAAAAACGCGATAGATGCATCATAATTAATGAAGCGTTAAAAATAGTCTCTAAGACAAAATCCCGATCGCCAACAGCATCCATACTATTACGCGCTACTCCATCCATTCCCAGTTCTGCGGCGACAAACTCGCGGTCGATAGGAAAGACTGTCCCCGCTAACGCTCCAGCGCCTAAAGGAGAAACATTCATTCGGACCGCCGAATCGGCTAAACGATGGCGATCCCGACGGAACATTTCTCCATAGGCTAACAGATGATGGGCTAAGCTGATGGGTTGCGCGCGCTGGAGATGAGTATAACCGGGCATAATATTTTCCACATTAGCCTTTGCCAATTCCACCAGAACTGTTAATAGTTTTTTTAGTTCCTGATCGATTAGTTGTGTCTGCTCTAAAAGATAAAGGCGGAGGTCTAACGCTACTTGGTCATTACGGCTTCTGGCGGTATGCAGTTTTTTCCCCAGCGGACCAACCCGCTCAGTGAGGATTTTTTCAATATTCATATGAATATCTTCAGCCTCGGGAGCAAACTCGATCGCTCCCTTGTGAAGATCCCTTAAAATACTTTCCAGACCGTTAATGAGGGCCTTTGCTTCTTCCGGCAGGAGAATTCCAGTTTTTCCAAGCATTGTAGCGTGGGCGATGCTCCCCCTAATATCTTGGACAGCGAGGCGCTGATCAAAAAAGAGGGAAGAATGAAAAGCATTCATCCGCTGATCAGTCTCTTTTTGGAATCTTCCACCCCATAGTTTCATGGCTTATTCACCAGATTCCAAATCTGCTGGGGCAGGCCGAATAATTTAATGAAACCTTCGGCATCCTTCTGGTTATAGACCTGATCCGCCTCAAAAGTAGCAAAGTCTTCGCGGTACAGGCTATAGGGAGATTTACGCCCTACCGGTAGGCAATGACCTTTCCACAGTTTTAATTTAACAACTCCGGTTACCCGTTCCTGAGTTTCGTTAATAAAAGCATCCAAGGCTTTTTTGAGAGGTGAGAACCAGAGCCCGTTATAGACCAGGTCCGCATATTTTTTGCTAAGCATCTCTTTGTAGTGCATAGTGTCTCGCTCTAAGGTTAAAGCTTCCAGCTCTTGATGGGCAATATATAAAATAGTTCCCCCCGGAGTTTCATAAACTCCGCGTGATTTCATTCCTACTAAGCGGTTTTCGACAATATCGATCCGACCGATACCGTGTTTACCACCAAGAGCATTAAGGTGTTCGATCAGAGAAACCGGATCATAGGCCTGACCGTTAATGGCCATTGGGATCCCTTTTTCAAACCCGATCTCCAAATAGTCAGGGGTATCCGGAGCTTTTTCCGGAGCGACGGTCAGTTGAAACATGGTTTCATCCGGCGAGCGCCAAGGATCTTCTAAGACGCCTCCCTCGTAGCTAATGTGCCAGAGGTTACGATCCATGGAATAGGGCTTCTCTTTAGTAACCGGAATCTCAATTTTACGTTCACGGGCATAATCTATCGCCTCTTGACGGGAACGAATTGACCATTCCCGCCAGGGAGCGATGATTTTAAGATTAGGGTTTAGAGCCCGGAAGGTTAGTTCAAACCGAACCTGGTCATTTCCTTTTCCGGTGCAACCGTGGGCGACAGCGTCTGCCTCTTCCCGTTCGGCAATTTCGATTTGCTTTTTCGCAATTACCGGGCGGGCAACGGAGGTGCCCATCAGATATTTACCTTCGTAGACAGCGCCTGATTTGAGCATGGGGAAAATATAATCGGTCACAAATTCGTGGCGTAGATCTTCGATATAAAGTTTACTAGCCCCAGTTTTAAGCGCTTTTTCCTGCAAAGGAGCTAATTCCTCTCCTTGTCCGACATCTGCAGCGAAGGCTATGACTTCACATTCGTAGTTCTCCTTTAACCAGGGAATAATAATTGAGGTGTCAAGTCCTCCTGAATAAGCTAAAACAACTTTGGATACTTTCATTATCTAGACCTCCTCATAGTTTTGGTGAGCCGACCATTATAACCTAAATTGATTTTCATCTTTTCACGTGCCCCAGTAAAGCTGGGGAGGGCGACTACTCTTTAAATAATTCCTGGATTTTTTCATCCTCAAGCAGAGTTAATAAAATACCCTTTTCGGCATGGCGGCGATTCTCTGCCTGTAGCAGAATAAGATCGAGGTGTTCCTCTATTACTTCACGCGTGATTTCATAACCAGGGTGCATCGGCATGTCGTGCATTACTCTTGCTTTAGTTCCGGTTAATAATTCGTGGTTCAGTTGAAAAGGCAGCATTGTTTCGATGCGTTGTTGTTTGGCG
The DNA here is from genome assembly GCA_002409975.1 of Firmicutes bacterium UBA5388. GTDB lineage: Bacteria > Bacillota > UBA4882 > UBA10575 > UBA10575 > UBA5388. The sequence goes on along the minus strand of DHOO01000037.1, from coordinate 19,349 downwards.
GCGGAGAAACTTTGGTTACTAAAAAACTCCATATCAACCCAAGTATCAGTATAAACAATATCTACTTCGCGAACGATCTCTTTTAATTCTGTTGTCGTTAAATGGTCGTAGTTGATTGCAGTGAATCTTCCACTATTCTTCGCAGCAGTCAAGAGTTCCTGATCGAAAGAAGGTTGATTGATTAGAGGGGTAACAGCAATTAACTCTCCTCCCAGCTTGGGCAGGGATGCGGCCAAAGAGTTGAAGACATTATTCAACACCCCAATATATAAAAGTTTAATATTATAATGACCAAAAGTTTCTTTAATCGTCAGGAGATCACCCATGGCCTGGCAAGGATGATATCGGTTGCAGCAGCCGTTAATTACCGGAACGGTAGAATATTTCGCCATTAAATTAATATTCTCATTCAATTTTAAGCGAGCCATAATTAGATCAACGTTGCGACTGACATATCTAACCTCATCTTGAAGCTCACCGATGGAGAAATTACTATCTTCCCAATTTTGGAGAAAATAGGTTCCCCCCAGCTCGTTAAAACCAAGACCGAAAGAGAGCGCGGTTCTGGTAGAGGTTTTTTCAAACAGCATATACATTTTCTTGCCCGCCAGGGCCTGACTGAATCGGGGTTGGTCTTGTTTCACGGTCAAAGCCCGGTTAAGTATTTTCTCCAACTGTTCCCGATTAAAATTTTTTAGATTGATAAAATGCACCTGGATCACCCTTTCTTGTTTTGATATTATATCCAGATATTTTACTGACGAGCTGAACTAAAGGTAGTCGTAAAAATTACTCTTCTGCTGTTTCCATCAAGACTTGTTTAAGGATGCGCAGTCCTTCTTCTAAATCTTGTTGTTCAATATTAAGAGCAGGTAGAAGGCGAATGGCCTTCGGGGCGACGGCGTTAATCAATAACCCGCGCTCAAAACATTTAAGAACGATAGGTTGAACCGGTATCGATAATTCTAAGGCGAGAAGAAGCCCCCAACCACGGACTTCTTTAATGATTGGGATCTCATTTTGCCATTTTTGAAAGAGAGCGATTAGCTCTTGTCCTAGATGGCTGGCTCGGATGGGAAGATTCTCCTCCTCCATGATCCGTAACACTTCTAGGCCGACGCTAAAAGCTAAGCCCCCGCCCCCCACTGTGGTGCTGTGGTCTCCCGGCTGAAAGGCCGTAGCGATCTTTTCACTAGCTAACATGGCTCCGATCGGCACGCCTTCCCCCAGGGCTTTAGCAGAAGTAAGAATATCTGGTTTGATTCCTAGATGCTGCCAAGCGAAATACTTACCGGTACGGCCTAGTCCGGTTTGAACTTCATCAAAGATTAGAAGAATCTGCTTTTGCCGGCAAATCTCTGCCAAGCCTTTAAGAAAGTCAGGGGAGATAGGGTTTACTCCCCCCTCTCCTTGCACTAATTCAAGCAGTAGAGCACAGGTTCGCTCAGAGATCGCTTCTTCCCAAGCTTGGAGGTTATTAAAGGGCGCATAACGAAACCCGGCGGGCAAGGGACGAAAGCTTTCCTGGTATTTTGGTTGCCCGGTGGCGGCTAAGGCGCCGAAGGTCCGACCATGAAAAGAATCGTAAGCGCTAATGATCTCGTATTTCCCTCCGAGTTGCTGTCGCCCGTATTTTCTCGCCAGTTTAATAGCGGCTTCATTGGCTTCCGCCCCGCTATTGCAGAAAAACACACGGTCGAGACCAGAAAGGGTAGCAAGTTTCTCTGCTAATTCGATCTGCTCCTCCAGATAAAAATAGTTGGAGACGTGAATGATTTTCTCTGCTTGTTGCTGTATAGCGGCGGTAATTCGCGGGTGAGAATGCCCAACTGCTTGCACGGCAATTCCCGACAGAAAATCAAGATACTCTTTCTGCTCGGCATCATAGACCCGAGAACCGGTCGCTCTGGTAAAAACGACAGGAAATCGTCGCACATTATTAATTAATACTTTGTTTGCTCGGGTAAGTAGTCCAGCCATACTCATGGATAAATTCCTCCTATTCTACCACCATGGTGCCAATGCCTTTGTCGGTTAACACCTCTAACAGCAGGGAATGCAATTGTCGGCCATCAATGATATGAGTTCTTTTGACTCCTTGTTGCAGAGCGGAGATACAAGCTTCTACTTTGGGGATCATTCCTCCGTCGATTTGACCGGAGTTAATCATGTTTTGGGCGGAGCTGATTTTTAAGGCGGAAATTAAACTTGAATGGTCGCTGGGATCGGAACAAATTCCTTCCACATCGGTAAGAAGAATCAGCTTCTCTGCCTTTAAAGTGGCGGCTAGTTCTCCGGCGACTGTATCAGCGTTAATATTATAGATATTACCATCAGCGCCAACACCAACGGGGGCGATGACCGGAATATAACTGTTCTCTAGTAAAGTATGGATTGGTTCAGGGTTGATCGTTTCGATCTCTCCGACAAAGCCTAAATCGATCCCCTCTTCAGGCAGAACTTTCTTCCTGGCAACCAGCAGGCGCCCGTCCTGACCGGAGAGACCGATGGCTTTCCCGCCAAATTGGTTGATTAAAGCGACAATTTCTTTGTTGATTTTTCCGGCTAGCACCATATTGACGAGATCCATGGTTTCTTCATCAGTAACCCGTTGTCCATGTTGAAAGGTACTCTTTTTACCCATCACCTTGAGCATGGTAGTGATCTCCGGACCGCCACCGTGGACGATAACCGGGTTGAGCCCTAAATATTTAAGAAGAATTATATCAAGGATTACCGCTTGTTTTAAATCCGCATTGAGCATGGCGTTTCCTCCGTATTTGATGACAAAAGTTTTGCCATAAAAAGAGCGGATATAGGGGATGGCTTCAATTAAAACTTGAGCTCTGGCGGTAAAACTCATTGCTCTCATTCCCTTCATTTAATGTAGAAAATCACCAAATTTACTTAAGATTGCACCGCAAAATATAATTCGATGCTCATAACTGATTTTTGTTTTTAAAGACAATCTCAAGTACGATAACTTCCGTTAATCTTCACATAGTCAAAGGAGAGATCGCAGGTCCAGATCGTAACCTCTTCTTTGCCTTGTTTAAGATCAATGATCACCTCAATTTCCTTCTGTTGTAAAATATCCTTAGCAGTTTGTTCATTAAAAGCGACTCCGGTTCCAGCATAGACTGGGAGTGTTTCCAAAAAGATCTCAGTTTTTTCCGGACTGAAATCAATCCCCGAGTAACCGACAGCGGCTAAAATCCGGCCCCAGTTAGCATCTTCGCCGAAGAAAGCGGTCTTTACCAGGTTAGAGTTGGCGACCGCGCGAGCCGCGCTCTCGGCTTCGTTTTCCGTCCGAGCGCCCTTGACCTTGATCGCCAGGAATTTAGTAGCGCCTTCGCCATCCTTAACGATCAAGCGCGCTAAATGAGAGCAAACTTCATAGAGCCCTTCCATAAAACGCTCAAGGTCCGGTCCAGTTGTGATCTCTGCTCCTCCTGCTCTGCCGTTTGCCATTAAGAATACAGTATCATTGGTACTGGTATCACCATCTACGGTGATCCGGTTAAAAGTTTGTTTTACTATCTGACGGAGACTAGCGCTTAAAACTGTTCCTTTAAGCGGAGCGTCAGTAGTAATCACCCCTAGCATCGTTGCCATCTGCGGTTGGATCATCCCCGAACCTTTACACATTCCGCCAATACGGATCTCTCTCCCGCCAATTTCTAGTGAGACCGCGTATTCTTTGGCGAAAGTGTCAGTGGTCATAATCGCCTGGGCGGCTTGCGGACCTCCGGTGGTCGAAAGCAGGTTAGCTAGAGTAGGTAAGGTGTTAAGGATGGGAGTGACCGGAAGAGGGACACCAATTACCCCGGTGGAGGCCAGTAAGACTTCTTCCGGACGACACTGCATAAGCTTGGCAACAGTGATAGCAGTCATCCGGGCGTGTTTTAAACCTTCCTCCCCAGTGCAAGCATTAGCATTGCCACTATTGATTAACAGGGCGCGGGCATAACCACCAGCCAGGTGTTCCTGGCTGACTAAGACAGGCGCGGCTTTTACTTTGTTGGTAGTAAAGACTCCCGCAGCGACAGCCGGTACTTCCGAATAAATTAGAGCTAAATCTGGATGACCGCTTTTTTTAAGACCGCAGTTTACTCCCCACGCATTGTATCCTAGAGCAGCAGTAACACCGTACGATTTGGTCTGCATGTTGTCTTCCTCCTTTTCCAGTTTACATCTTTCTTTAAAAATTATTTTATGGCCAAATTCCGGGGGTGTTAAGACCGGTGGTTTCTTCCAGCCCATAGAGGATGTTCATATTCTGGATCGCTTGTCCAGCGGCGCCTTTCATCAGATTATCAATCACAGAAAGGATAATGATCCGGTTAATCCGCTCGTCATACCTAATGCCAAGTTGACACCGGTTGGTATAAAGCACACTTTTAGTTTGTGGTAGATCAGGACTAGAAAGAACTGTGACAAAAGGTTCTCCTTGATAATATTCTTGATATAACTCGGTCAATTCTTGAGTAGAACTCTTTTGGCGAGTAGAAAGATTGATGGTAGAGAAGATCCCCCGTACTACCGGTATGAGATGAGGAGTAAAGGAGATGGCAACATTCTTCCCGGCTAGTAACGAAGCTTCCTGTTCGATTTCTGGTATATGCCGATGTCTAATTAACCCGTAAGCGCGTAAATTGTCGTCGGCTTCTGGGAAATGTAGCTCGCTTTGGGCAGTACGACCCGCGCCGGAGATTCCAGATTTTGAATCAATGATAATTAAATTATCATCGAGCAGTTCCGCCGCTAAAAGAGGGGCAAGGCCCAGTAAGATACTGGTGGGATAACAGCCCGGATTTCCTATTAAACGAGCGTTTTTAATTTCGCTTCGTTTTAATTCGGGTAAACCATAGACCGCTTCTTTTAAAAGTGCTGGCTGAGGGTGTTTTAAGTTGTACCAGTCCTTGTATGTCGCCGGTTCTTTTAACCTAAAGTCGGCGCCAAGATCAACGATTTTAATATCTTTTTCTAAAAAACCAGGGACCAATTCGGCGGCAACTCCATGGGGGACGGCTAAAAAAATGAGGTCACACTCGGCTAAGGCAGGGGAAGAAACGTCGGAGATAAGGAGTTCACCCCAGTTAGTGCCGGAAAAAGAAGGAAAAACTTGAGCAACAGTCTGACCAGCTTGGGAACGGGAGGCTACTACCGTGGCTTCAGCTTCAGGATGGGCAGCTAGGAGCCTGAGAAGTTCGCCCCCGGCATAACCGTTAACTCCAATAATACCTGTTTTTATCATTACTGACTCACCTTTCTCCATCGACCGATCCAAATTTAATGGTCATATTATATTAAGGAATTGCGTAATTCATTATCACAAAAAGTAAAATATCATTTAGATTTTTGTGGTTAACTTATTATATAAGAACAGAAAGGGTTTTGCAATAATTATTATGCAAAATTTACGTATATTTATATATTGCTGATAAAAATAGGGCTCTTTAGCGAGCAAACTATGTATAAATATAAAACGCCATTTAATGGCGTTTTGAGGTGTTTGGGGAACCGGATCTTAGTTCATCAATCTATCTTTTCTAATAATTCTTTGGCTTGTTCAAAATCTTCAGCTCGAACCTGAATTTTAATGCCAAGAGCTCCACCGTAGATTAGCCCTAAATTTTCTCCGGGAATAAAACATTCAATCCCCGAGCCTTCCAGGATGCTTTTAATTAAATCGGCTTTAGTGGGGTTTTGTACTTCAAAAACGGTGACCAAATCACTTTGCTTAGACATCAATAATCGCTCCTGTATTAGCGGATTTGACTAATTTCGCATATCTGCCAAGATATCCACGGGTCACTTTGGGAGCTGGTTGCTGCCAGTGGGCCTTTCTTTTTTCTAACTCTGCTTGGTCTACTAGTAAATCCAGACTTTGAGCCGGGATATTAATCTGAATTAGGTCTCCTTCACAGACTAAAGCAATAGGACCACCGGTAGCAGCTTCAGGTGAAACATGCCCGATTGAAGCCCCGCGACTGGCGCCTGAGAAACGCCCGTCTGTAATCAGGGCTACTTGCCGATCGAGACCCATCCCGGCAATAGCAGAGGTCGGGGAGAGCATCTCGCGCATTCCCGGTCCGCCTTTAGGCCCTTCATATCTAATGACGATCACATCGCCAGGATTAATCTCACCGTTTAGAATAGCTGAGATGGCAGCTTCTTCCTGATCGAAAACCCGGGCCGGTCCTTGATGCACCAGCATTGCCGGGTCGACAGCGGATTGCTTAACAACAGCTCCGTCAGGGGCGAGGGCGCCAAAGAGGACAGCCAGACCACCCCTTTTATGGTAGGGATTATTTAGAGGTCTAATAACCTCTTGTTCTTGTTTTTTTAACCCTTTAATATTCTCCCCAATACTTTGCCCAGTAACCGTCCGTGAAGATAAATTGATCAGGTTTTGTTCGGCCAAAGTGGCAAGCAGCGCGGGAATGCCGCCAGCGGCATCGAGATCTTGAATATGATGAAGCCCGGCAGGCCGGAGATGGCATAGATGGGGTACTTGTGCGCTAAGCCGATTAATCTCATTTAGATCAAGGTTAATTCCCAGTTCATGAGCGATCGCCGGCAGGTGGAGAATAGTATTGGTTGAGCCGCCGATGGCCATATCGACTGCTAAAGCATTGGTGAAGGCTTCTTTCGTCAGGATCTCGCCAGGTTTAAGCTCTGCTTTAATGAGTTCTATTATTTGGTACCCAGCCCTTTTAGCGAGGCGTAGACGGCGGGCGTCAACTGCCGGAATCGTGCCATTGCCGGGAAGCGCCATTCCTAAAGCTTCCGTTAAACAGTTCATGGTGTTGGCAGTGAACATACCGGAACAGGAACCGCAACCGGGACAGGCTCTTTCTTCAATCTCGGCAAGCTCTTCAGGGGTAATTTTCCCGGCGGCTTCCGCTCCTACACCTTCAAACACCGAATTTAAATCAATCTGGTTTCCATTAAGTTCTCCAGCAAGCATGGGGCCGCCGCTCAGAACAAGTGAAGGGATATTGAGCCTTCCCGCGGCCATCAGCATCCCGGGGACTATTTTGTCGCAATTGGGGATGAGGACTAAGCCGTCAAAAGCGTGGGCGCTGGTCATGGCCTCGATCGAATCGGCAATTAGTTCGCGACTGGCCAGTGAATATTTCATCCCTTCATGACCCATGGCAATCCCATCACAGACGCCGATGACCCCAAATTCGATCGGAGTTCCCCCAGCCATTCGGATTCCTGCTTTAACGGCTTCAGCAATTGTTCGCAGGTGAATATGGCCGGGAATTATTTCATTGAAGGAATTAGCAACCCCAATTAAAGGTCGGTTTAGTTCCTGATCAGTATAACCCATGGCTTTGAAGAGAGAACGGTGAGGAGCCCTGGTCACTCCTTTTTTAACTTGATCACTACGCATCAAACAACACCCCTTCGGTTAAGGATACAAGGATACATTTTTTCTTTTCTTCGTGATCAACAAGAAAAATCCTTTTCTAAGTTAGAAGAAGAGCTTGTTAACTTAAGGAATTGCATAATTCAATTATTTATGATTTGATCACAATATATTGATAGCCTTACAAAAGCCAAACACTATATATTGTGGTCAAATATAAGCTTAAGGTGTTATGCAATTCCCTCAACTAGTAAAACTAGAGGCTAAAATTTCCCTAATGCAGCGGAGACAAGCGTCAGAAGCCTTAGAAAAAATGTTTATTGTTGCTCGAAGGGGACAGATAGAGTTGAGTCCCAGCTTACCGTTCTTTTCACGGCAACAAGAGATTTTGCTTACAAGGTGCGGCAAAGAGGATACTAAGTTGCAAATCGTATGCTTATGAACCTTGGCATTGAAGGTATGTGGGGGTAGAAGCTGCTAGAAAGATCAAACAGGAAGGTTTAGTTCTTGAGGAGTATTTGAAAGAAGTAAGCCGCCCATTTACGGGCGGTTATCGCTTCTTTTTGGATTTTTGGGTTTGAAGGTTCGGCAATAGGTCCCTTTAGAAGTCTTGGCTTCATCTCTTGCTTCTCCCAGGGTACCGATCTCCATATTTCGATCGCCGATGGCTTGATTGTCAACCTCTATGCTTTCAGCCTCGCATAGATTATTCTGACCCCAATAGTGGCAACTGTCAACATAGCACTTTACATTACTTCGCATATTACTAACCCCCTTTTTTTTATTTTCCCCAGGGATGAGATAGTTTATACTTTGTTGTCACTACGGGGAGCCTTAAGAGATTAAGATAGTAAGTAGCCAGGCCGACCCTAGTCCAGTCCCCAAACCAATAACCGTGGGGAACCATCCAGCCATTCGCCAAGCGATCGGAACTAGCTCGACGCAAACCAACATAAGCATGGCGCCGCCAGCAAAACCTAAGGAGACGGCGGTCCACGGAGCAGTAATTGTGCCAAGGATACCACCTAGAAGAGCGCCGATACACATTGGTAATTCGGCTAGGATTAAAGCGAGCGCAATCTGAGACCAGCTTGTTTTACCAAGTCTGAGGGTGGTGGCCACCGCCAAACCTTCAGGAATATTATGGATTGCCATTAATAAGGATAATTCCCACCATAGGGCAGAGGTGGGATCAGTAGTGAAGACCGTTCCAACAGCTACTCCTTCTGGGAAATTATGAAGCGCAATCCCAATACCCAGAAGTATTCCGGCTTTAGTAAACCTAGTGCTTTCTTTGGTCTCATCTGTAACTTGATAATACTTGCGCAACAACAGAATAAAGATAATCCCCCAAAAAAAGCCAGCACTCGCATAGGTTGCGCCCAATCCCCAAGCTTCAGGGATGAGATCCCAAATGACTACTCCCAGCATTACTCCACCGGAGAAACCGACTAACTCACTTTGTTGTTTTTGTGTAATCTTTGGGACCAGGATGGCAGTCAAACCACCTAGCCCCGCCCCGATTATTCCCACTAGTAAACCTAAGATGGCAGCAGAAAAAACAACTCCCATTAATCTCCCCCCCGGTTTCCATCATATTCATCGATATGATCCGGATATGCCTTAGTTGGCTGGGGAGAATATAATTAATAATTTAGAAAATGCTAGGGTTGTTTATCCGCTTTGATGAATATCCCTTTAGTGTGCTGGTGGAGCCAGGGTGAACAACTATCTTGGAGGAATGAGAGGTTTGCAATTCATTTTTTTACTTATTGCCGGCATTGCCGGTTCTTTAATGGCGATCCAGGGTAGCCTAAATTCATATCTTGGAGGGAAATTAGGATTATTGCCAGCTACTTTTAGTGTTCAACTGTTGGGAACTTTAACAGTAGGAGGGTTACTTCTTGTTTTTTTAAAGGGGCAATCCCAGTCATTGCTAGAAGGTTTACCAACAATACCATTTTATTTTTGGTTAGGTGGTCCGGTAGGAGTGGCGATTATTTATGGGGTGGCGGTCTCTATTCCTAAATTAGGGGTGGGTAACGCTACTACCGGGATCATCTTTTTTCAGTTGGTTACCGCCTATCTAATTGATCATTTTGGTCTTTTTAACCAAGAAACGATTCCTTTTACAGGTGTTAAAGTAATAGGGATCGCTATGATGGTTATAGGAGCTTTCCTGTTACTTCGGAAATAATTAACTATTAATTACTACTGAAACAACATCAATTACTTTTTGTGGATTAAAAGGCTTTAATATGTAATTACGGGCGCCAGCTAAAATCGCTTCGATTACGATGGTTTTTTTTGCTAGATTGGTGCACATGATGATCCGGGCATCGGGATCGAATTTAATTATGTTTTTTACAGCGTCAATTCCCTTCATATCAGGCATGATTATATCCATAATGACCAGATCAGGGTAACATTGTTTGTACTTTTCTACTGCCTCAGTACCACTGGTCGCTTCTGCTACGATCTCATACCCAGCTTCTTCTAAAATTCTTGAAAGTTTTAATAATACTACTTTAGCATCATCAACAAGCATAATTGTCTTACCCATTTACAAATCTCCTTTTTATCAATCGAGGGGGAATTGCATAATTACCTTAAGCATCTATTTATCCACAATATAAATACTTTTTATTACTGGTCTATACATGGGCTTTTTGCGTTGTCTTTTGCTTTAATTATCCCGATACAATATATTGATAGCCTAATACCAGTCAAACACTATATATTGTATTGGGACCTTTTAAAAAGGATACAACGCAAAAAGCTTATATATAGAAGGAAATTTTAGGGCAAAACAGCAGAAATTACGTTTATAACTTTTTGGGGTTCGAATGGTTTGATTATATAATTGCGAGCTCCAGCTTCGATCGCTTCGATAACCATGGATTTTTGTCCAATCGCAGAACACATGATAATTTTGGCTTCAGGATCGTATTTTCTTATTTCGCGAACCGCCTCAATCCCAGACATGGTAGGCATGGTAATGTCCATGGTGACTAGGTCGGGATTGAGGTCTTTATATTTTTCCACAGCTTCTAAGCCATTACTGGCTTCCCCAGCAATCTCATAACCGGCAGCTTTTAGGATTTTAGTAAGCATAACTCGAATTACTTGCGCATCATCTACTAACAATATGCGATAACTCATGGCAATACCTCCTGTTAAAATTAGGAAAATCAAAATAGTCTTCACTAGTTTGTATCGGCTAGTTCTGAAAAAAAATAAGAGTAAAAAACCGGCCAGAGGCCGGTTTTATTTGATTTCTACTCCCTGCGCGTTCACCCGCTGGATCCGTTCTTCCTCTCCGGTTGTGGCGTTAACGAAAATACGAAACCGCTCTTGTTCTAGAATACCATCACATTCGTAAGCTAGTATTTCCTGAAAGTGGTCATTAAGAATTACCGCCTTTTTGATCTGCTCTACTTTTAAATGGTTGTTGAGTCTCTTCTTTATTTCCACCTCACTTAAACGTGGTGCAGAGATCGTCCTTTTTGGGTCATGAAAAGTTAAGTAGGACATGGCTTCGGTTCCTAAGATCTCTCCATCATCCAAGGCTACCTGTACCTTGATCATCTCCGGATAAACTACAGTTTGCTCTGCAGTTCGGCAAAGAGAAACTAAGGCAATGTTTCTAAAGTCTTCAACGCCAACAGGGGTCATCCCTTGGTAGTTACGGTTTTCAAGATAAGTTCTAGCCTTCTCTTTGGCCTGCTCAAGAGAAATGTTGCTTTTGGCGACTCCTCTCTCTTTAAGCATCCAGGCGACGTGTCCACCTTTGCCCGTAACAGCGATGCGGGCAAGAGCGGAGCCTTTTCTTTCTTTTCCCTTCTCGTCCTCTTCTACTAGCCGGAAAAGGTATAGAGGATAATCTCCTTTGATTTGCCCTTCATAGTTTACTCCATAGCGGGTTGTGCCCTGATCAATATAATCCCTGGCTATTTCCCGCGCTTGTTCTACGCTAATTTCCTGACCAGTTATCCCTTTAGGGACTGGTTTGAAGTTGAGTAGATTTCCTTCCATTTCAGGTTCAGGAAGGCGTTCAAAACCATCCTCCATCATCATGAAACTCTTTGTAATCTTGTTATTTTCCAGACGCTTTGAGACATCAGCCACCATCGAAGTGGTAGCAATACGCTCTACACCTGTCCATTTCTCCCCCGCCTCCAACATCCTTTCCTGGAGGTTAATAAGCTGTCCTGAGAGGTAACGGGCTTGACGGTGAAGCCCCTGTAAGGTTTCCCAGTCTTTTTGCGTCAAATACTGAATGTTTTTGCCGTCTTGATCGTTTTTTTGGTTTTCATCTTTGTTTAGTCTGGTTACCGTATTAAAGGAAAAGGCTCCAACTTTAGCTAAGAACTCCTTAGTCTTGGCCAGCTCGACCGAAGTTAGAGGCAGTTGACCCATATCTTCTTGGGAAAGATAAGCTTGACGCCAAATATCGGAGAAATTCTTTACTAAATTAGGGCGAGAATTAGAGACCATTACTTTGGTCAATTGAGTTTCTAATTCTCCAACATGGGTAGCTAGTTCGGAGAAAGATTTGTTGTATTGATTTTCCGCTTTGATCTCCCAGCTCCGTTTGCTGCGGTATTGACTATAGCCCCAGGCTAGGGAGGCTAATAACGCTACGGTGAGGAGGGGGATAGTAATTTTAGGTTCAAACCTGTTCCTTTTTTCATCCGCCAACCTTTTACCACCCTTTCAACGAATACATTTTGGCTATTTCATGAATAATATTCCCCAGACAGTCTTGGATATTCAGACAAATAATCCTTATAGCTTTTTGCGTTGTATCCCAATCCTTAAGTGTGGTCTTGACATTGCCTAAAAACTTCATTATAATTGAAAAAATTCAGATGGTCAATAAGAAAGGGGTTGTAAAATGGCCTATTTCTATCAAGAAGCGAGTAGGACTTTTAGTGAGTATCTATTGATTCCGAATTTGACAACCAAAGATTGTACTCCTGAAAGGGTAAGTCTTCGAACGCCAATTGTCAGGTTCAAACAAGGAGAAAATGCTTCGTTGTATTTAAATATTCCATTCTCTTCAGCGATTATGCAGGCGGTTTCTGATCATAAGATGGCTATTGAATTGGCTAGATCAGGAGGCATTTCTTTTATCTATGCCTCCCAACCGATTGATGAACAAGTAGAGATGGTAAAAAAGGTAAAAAACTACAAAGCAGGTTTTGTGGTCAGTGATTCCAATTTAACGCCGGAGCATACTCTCCTGGATGTTATGGCGTTAACGCAAAGAACAGGTCATTCTACGATTGCCATTACTGAAGATGGTTCGCCAACCGGAAAGTTATTGGGGATTGTTACCAGTCGGGACTATCGGCGAGGGAGAACTCCGGTCGAAACTAAAGTTAAAGACTTTATGACACCATTTTCTTCAATTATTTACGGACAAGAAGGGCTTACATTATCTGAAGCTAATGATTTAATTTGGGAACACAAATTAAACTGTTTACCTATTATCGATGAACACCAGAATCTAAAATATTTGGTTTTCAGGAAAGATTATACCGCTCATAAAGAAAATCCTTTGGAGTTGCTTGACGACCATAAAAGGTTAGTGGTGGGCGCCGGAATTAATACCAGGGATTATCAGCAACGGGTACCGGCTTTGGTAGACGCGGGCGTAGATATTCTCTGTGTGGATTCTTCGGATGGGTTTACGGAATGGCAGTACCGGACGATTCGAGCTATTAAAGAAAAGTTTAATGATTCCGTCAAAGTTGGTGGGGGTAATGTGGTAGATGAAGAAGGTTTTTTGTACTTAGCGGAAGCAGGCGCTGATTTTATCAAGGTAGGAATCGGTGGAGGATCAATCTGTATTACTAGGGAACAAAAAGGAATTGGTCGAGGACAGGCGACAGCAGTTATTGAGGTGGCAAAAGCCAGGGATGAATATTTTCGACGAACCGGAATTTATATCCCGATCTGCTCCGATGGAGGGATTGTCCATGATTATCATATGGTATTGGCTTTGGCAATGGGAGCGGAGTTTGTAATGTTGGGAAGATATTTTGCTCGTTTTGACGAAAGTCCCTCACGTAAAGTAAGACAAGGGATGAATTATGTTAAAGAATACTGGGGAGAAGGATCTAATAAAGCCCGTAACTGGGCTCGGTATGATATGGGGGGAGAAGATCGACTAGCCTTTGAGGAAGGTGTAGATTCTTATGTGCCGTATGCTGGAAAGCTGAAAGATAACTTAGAGATTTCGCTTGCGAAGATTAGATCTACCATGTGTAACTGTGGAGCGTTAACTATTACCGAGTTACAGAAGAAGGCTCGACTGACCCTGGTTTCCCCGTTAAGTCTTAGGGAAGGCAGCGCTCATGATGTGATCCTTAAAAAGGATGGGGATTTGGATTTTTCCTAAAAGATTTACTAAATATGAGAATTGTGTAATTACCTTAAACAAAAGCCACCTGAAAGGAGGTGGCTTTTGTTTATTATGAGTTAAGACTATCTTTACGGACAAATTTTCCGTGCTTCCATATAAAAGCGTTTCTCATCTGCTTCCCCCATAGAAAAAGTCTTTCTAGGTAAAGCGCCATCTATAATCACTGTTTTGAAGAGGTCTTGTTTGTCCATACTGGGAAGTAAAAAGCCGATATTTCCTGGCCGGCAGCCTAACTCCTTCGTCTCCTGCTCTCCGTGGACATAGTCAATTTTTGTTTGAGGGTTGCGCTGTAAAAAATCATCAAGAAAGGTTTGAAGACTTCCTACTGTTAGGTTAGAGCTAGGGTTGTTGATGGTAACCACACCGGAAGCAGTATTTGTAAAAAAGCAAAAACACTGGGTATTATCTGGTAAAGCTTCCAGACTAGGGGCTGGAGAATACTTGATTTGACAATGATCATGCGCTTGTAACTGTCCAAAAAACAAATCAGTATTAACGTTGAAAAGAACACGATGAATCGGATGGAAAAATAGCCCCTCATCATAAAGGTTAACAACCTCCACCAAACAATAGCGCGCGGGGTGTTCTTCAAGTTCGGACGGGTCAGTGGCCTTACTTTTTATCTCTTCCCAGATGGCTTTGGCCGTGGCTAGGGAATGATTGCCGTCACCGACCGCAAACAGTAAAACCTCATCTTTAACCCCGTATTTTTCGTAGTTAATTGTAGGATCCGCTAAGTTTGCTAAAGCTTTGAAGACTTGTTCCTCTAGAGCAGGGTCTTTGAGGTGATATCCCGTGAGGCGCCCACTATTCATCATTAAGTCAAAGTCATAGATTTTAGGTAACTCTAGCAAGTGTTTGAATAAAGGTTCGATCACTGACCGCCCTGGATCATCCAGTAAGAGCATGATATGGGGTAATTCTAGGCAGCCCCCTTGGCGGATTTTAATCCTGGGTGGTAAGCGGTCGGTGATGGTCTCTTCTGTAGAGCGGATTAAACTTTTAGAGCCTGGGCGATAATCGTATTTTTCCAAGTCAACAGCGAGGAGTAAGCCTTTTCGTGATTGGACATGGGGGGTTTGCCGGTCAATTAAGATAAATCCTGGTTCTAACGGGGTTAAGATTTTTTTAGTTAAGTAACTAATCATATTCGTGTTGACCTTTTTAATCAGCCTATTGACTTCAGGATCTTCTAAATAAACTTCTGGAAGGATTAAGTCAAGAGTTGAAGGGCTGTCGCCAATGAAGTTGTGTACGTCTTCCCAGTATTTTCGGTTAGAAGTATATTGATCGCAAGCAATGACCGACCATTTTTGCGGATCAAACTTAGCAGCAGGCAGCAGCACAGAAGGAATTTTTACGGCAAGTTCTGAGAAATCAACCATTGGTCACTCTCCTTTAGTCAAATCATTTACGCACCGGGTTATCGCAGAACGTTAATTAAAGATAATCTTCATGCTCATACAGTTCAGGGTCCACACGAGTGAGGAAAGGCGAAGGTTGGCCATGGTAAAAGAGAATAAGGCGATGTAAAGCTCTGGTGCAGGCAGTATAATAAATATTTAATTCCCTTGCCCAGAAGTAATTTTGTTGATCACTACCATAGATTAACACCGCATCAAATTCTAACCCTTTTGCCAGATAGGAAGGGATAATTATGACGCCAGTAGAGAGGACGAGATCATCTTTGGTGATTAAACGAAGATTAACCAACTCCTTTAGTTGGAGGTAAATCGTCTGGCACTGGCCGGAGGTTTTAGCGATGACAGCAAGGGAGCGCATCCCTTCTGCTTTTAAAAATTGGATTTTTTCTGCGATGGCAAGAGGAATCTTATTTTCTTCTTGGACTTTTACGACTAGGGGTTTGGTTCCTGGTCGGTTAATATACTCGATTTCACCCCCTCTTTTCAAGAGATTACTGGTGAAAGTGGTAATTTCTTTGGTGGAGCGGTAACTTTTATTTAAGTTAAAGAGCCCCGATTTTTTGCGGTTAAAAAGATCTTTTATTTCCTCAAAGGAACTTTGATATTGTAACGGATGGATAGCTTGGTTTAAATCACCCAGTACGGTTAAAGTAGCGGTAGAGAAAAGCTCATTAATTACCTTATACTGAAGAAAAGTATAATCCTGAGCCTCATCAACGATCAGGTGTTTAATCTCTGGGAATTTAGGAAATCCTTCAATTTTTCCCTTGAAATAGAGGAAAGAGGCAAGGTCTTCATAGCCAAGCCAGCCTTGCTCCAAATTTTTTAAGGTCTCTGTTCTAATGAGATCGATGGTGGGGGGCAGCAGAGTTCCTTCAGCCATTTTGAGAAACAAAGCTTCATTAGAAAAAAGTTTCTTATAAAGCTGAAAAGTATCTAAATCAGTCCAAGAGTGGATTTCCTCTCTAACCGGGATCAGCTCAGTTTTAGTTGCCAGTCGGCTGCGAGCTTTAAGCTCTTTCTCAGTGAAAAGGTTATGGTCGCTAGCAAAGGTTTGCAGATGATGTTTAATTCTCTGACGAGTAAGAGGGCGGAGTAAAAAGAAAGCTCGGCGTTGGATTTGAATTAGCCGTTTTTTCATTGGTAAATAAGCATAGCTTTGCTGATAAAGCGTCTGCAGCTGCTCTCTGCTTAGGATAACTTTTCCTTGAAACAGGAGATCGTTGAAAGGTTTTCCCCTAGTGGTTAGGTAGTGGATATAATTTTCGATTACTTTTAAAAACTCTGGTGTTGATTTATAATAAATGTTCTGCTGTCTAGTGTGGTATTTAGTTTCACTTGTAGTAGAGAAAGCAAATTCCAGCTGATCGTAAAAATCTTCAACTTTAAGATTACTAGGTAGTAGTCTGCTGGTAAAATCTTGAAAAGTAGTGCTCAGAATAGTCTCTTCCCCAAGTTCAGGAAGGACGTTTGAAATGTAATCTCCGAACAAGCGATTAGGGGAGAAGATTAATATATTTTTACTGGTAATTTGCTCCCGTTCTTTATATAGATAATAAGCGGCTCGATGGAGAGCAATTGATGTTTTACCGCTTCCGGCTGCTCCTTGCACAAATAAAACTTGATGCTGATCGTCACGAATGACTTGGTTTTGTTCCCGTTGGATGCTAGAGACAATGGTCCGCATTTTCTCATCGGTTTGCTTACTTAAAATTTCCTGAAGGATCTCATCATCGATTTTCAAGTTACTATCGAACATATAAATAAGATGACTATTTTCTATTTTATATTGGCGTTTTAAAGAAATATCTCCGGTAATCAACCCGGCTTGACAGAGATAGTGAGCAGTTCCTAATTCAAAATCATAAAACATACTAGCGATTGGCGCCCGCCAGTCGTAGATCAGAGGTTCTCCACTCTGCTCAATTAAAGAGGAGATCCCAATATAGATCTCTTCCCGTTGTGTGTTTCCCTTTTCTTGAAAATCAATCCGTCCAAAATAGGGAGAGAAGAGCATTCTTTCTAACTTTCTAACTTGTCGTCGACTATGCTCTAAACCTAATTCGGAGTGTCTTAGCTCGCTAATTTGTTGGGAAAGATTGACCGCCGCATCAAAACTATCTACTTGACGGGGACCATCGTCCCACAGAGCTTTTCGTTCGTTTAATACCGTGCTTTTTAACTTGCTCAAAAACTCCGATTTATGTTCTAATTGCTTTTGAATCTCCGACAAAATTCTTGTTAATCGCTTTTCTTCATAGTAGCGTTGATCATTACATTTAGCCATTTTTTCCTCCTTACAAGGGCTTACTGACGAATAGAAATTATTATGGTACAATAATATTGTTTTCCATCTTCCCCTGTTGCGCTCTTGTTAGGGGATTAGTTTTTGCGGGCTCGTTAGAAATTAACCTCCTGATCCAAATTGAATTTATTATAACAAAAATTTTGCCAGAGTCCAACCTCAGCTGTAATATTTTCCTGATGATTAATAAACAAGCAAGATGTTTGTTGTTGACAGTTTCTCCATTCTAGAAGGAAAGAACAGGGAAATGCAGAATTATATTACTAACTTGATACTACTTTGGTAGTTTAAAAGAAAGAACCAGATGGCCGGAGGGTTCCTAATGCAAAATTCTCTCTATTTTTTAGAGGAATATTTAATCCAAGATTTGGTGGCCGAAACAGCGCCTACCAAACAGCAGATCTTAACGCTTATTGAATGTCGATTATCTTATTGGCCTGGATGTTATCTGCAAGTGGAGGGCTCGAGACTAGGTATTTTTGATGATCTTTTGGTAGCAACCAAGCCTTACCCCCGAAAAGCGGCCTTGTTATTATTTCCGGCGGTGGAGGCTGTTTGTCAGAAGAAATGGGAGAATGTTACTCAGTTCGCCTGTGGATTATATCTTTTGCAGTGTTTGGCCAAAGCTTCCATCGAACACGAACCGCCGGAAGGGGTGGGCGATCGGCTCTTAAAAATAAAAGAGATTGGCCAAAGATTACTAGCCGAGGCTCAAGGAGAAGATATTACTGAAGAATTACTTTCCTTCCTTTTGAATTGGTATGGAATCGAATAGAGAATAGACTTTTGTGCAAAGGAGAGATAGCATTTAAAGACTTAAAGATGTTAGCGCTTGACCTTGATGGAACCTTATTAAGAAAAGACAAAACGATTGGCGATCTTACCAGGCAAACTCTACACAATCTTCGCGGGCAAGGAGTAGAGATCACTCTGGTTACAGGTAGGGTCTATCATTTTTCAAAACATGTTGAGGACTTACTGGGGTTTCCGGTAAATTTTATCTGTACAGATGGCGCGTTTCTACGTCCAGTAAATTGGCGCCAACCGGTGTTTGAAACTATAAACCCACAGGTCACTAAGATGGTTTTAAAGACACTAAAAGCTCACCTTGGCTCAGTTTACCTTGTCAGTAACGATCAGCTTCTTAGTTATACGGCGGATCCCGATCCAGAGATTCGTTCTTGGGGTTTTATCATTAATAAACATGATTTCACTACGGAGAATGAAGCCCGAATCAAACAGGTAGAACAGATTATTATCATCGATCAAGCAGCTAAAACTCGTGGGATTTATAAAGCGTTAAACACTGTTCTTCCTGGAGTTGAGCTAGATATGAGCCCTTCTTTAAAAAGTGGCTATAACCAGCTGGTAATACGTCCGCAGGGTGTAAATAAAGGTAGTGGGTTAAGAACTCTAACGGAGATCTTAGGGATTGACATTGCCGAGACCGTTGCTTTTGGGGACTGGTTAAATGACCTTTCTATGTTTAATGAGGCTGGTCTGGCGATTGCTCCTGCTAACGCTGTGCCTGAAGTTAAAGAGAAAGCTGGTATTATCTCTGCTTTCTCTAATGATCAAGATTTTATTGCCATTGAATTGCAGAGACTGCTCACCGAGAGAAAAATTATTGCCTAAGTAGTCGCTCACGCCGGCTTCCTAAATATCACAAAGTGATTAAGATCAAAGGCGGGTAAGTCGACCAACTGTCCTGTAGGATTTATTCAAGACCAGATGAATCAACTAGGGCTATTTTCTAGATAGTCCCCCACCCTAGCTACCGCTAGGGCACGTGAAAGAATGAAAATTGCG
>DHOO01000041.1 GCA_002409975.1 Firmicutes bacterium UBA5388 | reverse complement strand
GCATGAACAACTTGCTTGTCGACTCACCTGGCTTAGATTTTCATCTTACAGGATAGCCGGTCGACTCACCCGGTTTTTGATTTAAAATCACTTCGTGATTACAGAGGTCACCGGCATGAGCGACTAGGTAGCCAGCGTGAGCGACTACCTCCATTTAATCTAAGTTAAGATTGCATGAGTTTAACCTCAATCGACGAGTCGAGGTTTTGCTTGCTCCTCATGACCAGAAATGAAAGTTATACTTTCCGACGAGCACTAGTAACGAGAGGATTACAGTTAAATGGTGGTTTAAGGTATCATGTTTGGATAAAAGCCGCAGTTCTTTGCGGCTTTATTTAACAATTCATTTTATGTTAGAATATTACTTTTGAAAAGGAGGGGTTAAAATGAGTGACAGTATATTGTTAGACCGAATTCCCCCTCAGAATCTGGATGCTGAACGTTCCACCCTTGGAGCAATGTTTTTGGAGAAAGAAGCTATTTATCGGGCGATGGAGATCTTAAGACCGGATGATTTTTATAAAGAAGCCCATCGTCTTCTCTACCAGACAGTTCTTGAACTGACTAATCGCGGCGAACCAGTGGATTTAGTTACAGTGACTGAAGAATTGCGGCAGAAAAACTCCTTGGAAAAAGTGGGCGGGGTTACATATTTAACTGAACTAGCCAGTGCTGTTCCTACCGCCGCTCATGTTGAATACTACTCCCGGATTGTAGAAGAAAAATCTCTTCTCCGGCAATTGATTTATGCGGCCACCGAAGTAGTTGCTTTAGGTTATAATGCTCAGGACGAGGTAGAAAATATTATTGATCGGGCCGAAAACTTAATCTTTTCTATTGCTAATCGGCGTTCCGGAAAAACAGTTGTTAATTTAAAAAATATTCTAATTGAAACCTTTGAACAGATTGAAAAGCTTTATGAATCTAGAGGAGCAGTAACTGGTGTTCCGACCGGATTTTCTGATTTGGACCGTCTTACTGCCGGGCTTCAACCTTCAGACTTAATCATTATTGCCGCGCGTCCTAGTATGGGAAAAACAACCTTTGCGCTAAATATTGCCGAGAACGCGGCGGTTGACCTAAAGTTGCCTGTAGTTGTTTTTAGTCTGGAGATGTCAAAGGAACAGTTAGCTATGAAATTACTCTGCTCTGAAGCTGGGGTAGATAACCAGAGGATCCGCACAGGAAACCTTAAAGAAGAGGATTGGCCGCGACTCTCTCATGCTCTGGGACGATTGAGTGAAGCCGCCATGTTTATTGATGATTCTCCTAACCTCTCTGTGCTAGAGATCAGGGCTAAAGCGCGCAGAATTAAGTCGGAACGGGGGTTAGGCTTAATCATTGTTGATTACCTCCAATTAATGCAAGGCCGGGGAAGAGTGGAAAGTAGACAACAAGAGGTTTCAGAAATTTCGCGGGGCCTTAAAGCGCTGGCCAGGGAACTTTCTGTCCCCGTAATTGCTCTTTCGCAGCTCTCGCGTGCTGTTGAGCAACGGACAAATAAACGACCAACGCTATCAGATCTTAGAGAATCAGGTTCTTTGGAACAAGATGCGGATTTAGTCTGTTTTCTTTATCGAGAAGACTACTATGAACCAGAGACTGAAAAGAAGGATATTACTGAGTTTATTATTGCTAAACATCGTAATGGCCCTTTAGGCACGGTTGAATTCCTCTTCCAGAAAGAGTATAGCAAATTTGTAGGTTTAGAGCGATTTCGTAAACCTGAAAAAGAAGGTTATTAAAAGGGAGGCGGAAAATATGACCCAGGCTGACATTATTATCGTTGGCGATGGAGAGCAGAAGAGCTGTTGCGCTGAACAGCAGAGCCTTAGTGAGCAAATAGATTACTTGAGACAAGGGATGATCTTAGCATATGGAGAAAAGATTTCTATCCAATTTCTGGATCTACAACAGGAGCGGTCTAATCCTGTAGTGAAAAAAGCGGTCAAGGAAGGCAGGGATTTTCCATTACTACTTTTCAATGGGGAAGTAAAGTTTGAAGGGGGGATTCCTCTGCTTGCCCTGAAAGCCCTCTTGGATCGTGTTGGGATCGAGCCTAACGAAATTAATCCCCCATTATCAAGATAAAAAAGTTAATTACGGTTAAACTAATGTTATAAAAGATTGGATTAACTCAGAAAAGCCCTAAGGCATTTTGTAGATTGGTTAAAAACAAGCTTAAGGTAATTATGCAATTCCCTCAAATTATAAAAAACGAAAGGGATAATAAAGATGAGAAAAAATACAGGACTTTTTCTTATCCTGCTCCTCCTCGTGATCGGGATCTGTGTCTTTTTGTTATACATGCGTCCGGGTTTTCTCCGTCGGGGAGCAAAACAACCGCAACAACCACAAGTTCCCCCCTTATCTGGAGAGGAAAGGGTGGAGAAAGTAAGATTATACTTTCCTAATCAGGAATATGTTCAGACAGGAAGAGAAGATCTGCCAATGTTGAAAGCAGTCGATCGCGAGGTTAAGATCAAGGATGAGAGTTTAATTGAGGCGATCCTCAAGGAGTTAAGAAACCCGCCGGAAGGTAAAGGTTTAACCACCGCGCTTTATGATCAACTTGAAGTGCTTGGCGCTTGGACCAAAGAACGTTTGGCCTATGTCAATTTCTCCAGTGAAAATTTGCATGGCGGCTCCTTACAAGAGATGCTCCTGGTCAATCAGATCGTTAAGACTTTAACCGCTCTTCCAGGCATCGATCAAGTTCAATTTCTGGTTGATGGGGAAAAACGTGAAACCTTAATGGGACATCTCTCCACTGATGAACCACTTAGTGGAGATCACCTTTAATAAAGTTTAGAACTTTAAAACTTGCCTCTTTTCCATCTTTGGAAGGGGGCTTTTTTAATAAATGACGATGATGCAATTTTTGATTAAAGAAGAGTCTATTCAAACAGGAAGTTATTAGTTATAATTATAAGCAACTACTATGACTTAGTCATAAAAAGGGATGAAGAGATGAAGGAGAAACGACTTAGCAAAAACCTCCGCCATCAGGAGCTGGTTAAAAGGTTAGATGGGAACCCGCTTCTCACCGATGAGGAACTTGCCAAGGGATTGGGTGTTAGTATTCAGACTATTCGTCTAGACCGCCTAACTTTAGGCCTACCGGAACTCAAGGAGAGAACAAAAAGTTTGGCTTCCCGTGTTTTATCAGCCGACTCCTATCCAGCTAGTTTAGAAGTTGTAGGAGAACTACTCCTCTGTGAACCAGGGATTGGGGGGCTCTCGCGCTTGGTGGCGGGAGAGGGGATGAGACTGACTAGGTATAATGTGATTAGAGGGCATTTCCTTTTTGCGCAAGCCAATTCATTGGCAGTGGCGGTTGCGGATGCGCCTCATGCCCTGACAGCTTCGGCGCAGGTGGATTTTATTCACCCGGTGAAGTTAGGCCAGGTATTACTGGCACGGGCGCGAGTAATCGGGAAAGAGCGGCGGAAATCTATAGTTGAGGTTATAACTAAGGTGAAAGAACAAGAGGTCTTTCGCGGAAAGTTTTTGGTGATAACTTTGGAGGAAAATCAGCTAATGGCAGAAGAATAAGACTAGCGACGAGAACAAGAGTATTTTCTAAGGAAAAGTTAAAAACTGGAGGGAGAATAATGCTTAAAACGAGAATAACTGAGTTATTAGGGATTGAACATCCTATTCTACAAGGAGGAATGGCCTGGGTTGCCACAGCTGAATTAGCGGCGGCGGTTTCGAATGGCGGTGGTTTGGGTATTATAGCCGCCGGTAATGCGCCCAGTGAATGGGTTCGTGGGGAGATTAAAAAGGCTCGTTCCATGACGACAAGACCTTTGGGGGTTAATATCATGCTTCTCTCTCCCTACGTAGACGAAGTAATACAGGTAATCATCGAGGAGCAGGTGCCGATCATTACTACCGGCGCTGGTAACCCGGGGAAATATATGTCTGCCTTGAAAGCAGCGGGAATTAAAGTTATTCCAGTTGTGAACTCCGTTTCTCTAGGGAAAAGGTTGGAAAGGTCCGGGGTAGATGCGGTCATCGGGGAAGGAATGGAAGCTGGTGGTCACGTGGGAACCGAGACTACCATGGTATTGATTCCTCAATTAGCAGACACCTTAAAGATCCCAGTGATTGCCGCTGGCGGAATCGCCGATGGTCGGGGGATGGCTGCAGCGTTTCTCTTAGGAGCGGAAGGAGTGCAGCTTGGCACGAGATTCATCTGCGCTGAAGAATGTGTGGTGCATACCAATTATAAGCAGATGGTCTTAAAAGCTACAGATCGAGCTACAGTTATTACGGGGGTAAGTACCGGCCATCCGGTACGAGTGCTTAAAAATAAATTAGCGCGTAAATTTCTTGCCGCGGAAGCGACCGGAGCTTCTCTGGCCGAGCTTGAAGAGTTAGGCGCTGGACGTCTGGCCGCTGCTGTGCGTGGGGATGTGGAGGAGGGGTCACTGATGGCTGGCCAATCAGCTGCTTTGGTTGACAAGATTCAACCAGCGGCGGAAATAATAAAAGATTTAGTCACTAAGTTCCAGACTCTACTTGACCACCAATAAACTCCTTTGGATTACTAAAGGCTCTCCGGGACTGATATACTCCTCTTAAGATAGGTAAAGCTTTTTGCGTTGTATCCTTTTTAAAAGGTCCCAATACAATATATAGTGTTTGACTTGTATTAGGCTATCAATATATTGTATCGGGAAAATTAAATCAAAAGACAACGCAAAAAGCCCAGACAGATTAAAATAAAATCTGTTACTGAAAGGGGAGTATTTTTATGTCCCGCACACATGAAGTGATGAAATTCAGAGCCGGATGAATTGACAGCATAAAAGACTTTTCTTGTAGCCAAATTTTAAATAATTGATTATACAATTCTTTAGAAAGAAGCAGAAGATGCTTGCTTGAGGTTCTTTTAATGATAAAAGGTGGGCATGGCTATTGATTTATGTTATCATGAAAAAGAACAAAATTAAAAGATTGTGGTGAAGGCTTTGAAACAAAATGATGTCATCTATTACAATTTATATCAAGCTTTATCGAATCATGTGTGCCCGGTGTGTCAGTGTATAGCTGAGGCGACCGGCAGGTTTTTAGATAACCTCATGTATGAGTTTGTTAATGATTTAAGAACTAGGGATCGGCTGCGGGAGACGAAAGGTTTTTGCCGGGAACACTCCTGGGCTTTGCAGAGAATGGGAGATCCATTAGGTCACTCTATCATCTATGCGGACCTGATTGATTCCTTTCTCTCCACTCTTGATAAAAAAGAAGTGGTTGCTAAACGGAGAAAGATACCATTTGCTATGAGTAAAGGGGGCGAATGCCCGGTTTGCCTCGAAGAAGAAGAAATGGAAAACAGGTATATTTATGGGCTGCTTGCTTCTTTAAAACATGAAGATTTTCGAGAAAAATACCGTTCTTCAGTGGGTCTATGCTTACCCCATTTTAATCTGGTCTCTCGGCAGGTTAGCGACAAGGAGGTGGAAGCTTTATTACATGAGGTTGAAATCAATAGTCTGTCAAAGTTAAGCGCGGAATTAAAAGAGTTTATTCGTAAATCCGATTATCGTTATGCTAGAGAACTGCCTGGAGAAGAACGGGACGCCTGGATCCGTGCGGTTGAACTCTGGGTGGGTTCCTTGGACTTAAAGAAACAATCACAAAGTAGCTTTAAGAATAAAGAGAAAAGTTGAGGTGGCAGATGTTCAAGTGATATAGATTCTATTGGTGTCAAAAAAAATCCCCAATCAGGGGATACGTTTGAAAGTGTTGGTGCCGAAGGCCGGACTCGAACCGGCACGCTTTTAAGGGCGGTAGATTTTGAGTCTACTGCGTCTGCCTATTCCGCCACTTCGGCAAAGTTTACATTTTTCATTTTAACAAAGAAGGGGGATGATGTCAAGAAATTAAAGCAGATGGCAGAGCTGACGCATGAAATTA
>DHOO01000104.1 GCA_002409975.1 Firmicutes bacterium UBA5388 | reverse complement strand
ATCAAGACCAGATGAATCAACTAGAGCTATTTTTTGGTCAGTAATGTATGATAGTTTTCCCATTTGATCCTAATTTATCCTAATTACAGAATAAAAAACAGCCCTAGACCGGACTGCTTCTTTACACTTAAGGAATTGCATAATTCAATTATTTATGATTTGATCGCAATATATTGATAGCCTAACAAAAGCCAAACACTATATATTGTGGTTAAATACAAGCTGAAGGTATTATGTAATTCCCTCACACTATTTAAGGTTATTAAATTAGTCTTTATCCTGCGTAAAACCCGTAGACGGGGTACAACCTTACCGGATTATTGGAGAGCAAGTTTCTTAATTTCTATCCCCTGATAGTAATAATGGAGGATCTCCAGAAAATTTTTTCCCTGTTGCGCCAAACCATCGGCGCCATACTGACAGAGACCAACACCATGCCCATAGCCGATCGTTTTAAAAATGATCTGGCCCTTAACGAAACGGTAACTAAAGTTAGTTGAATATAACCCCAGCAGGGAACGGAGTTCTTTCCCTTGATATACTTGATCTGCAACCCGAATCCTTTTAACTCTACCACTACTGGTATAATTCAAGATCTGGATAAAAGGAAGACCACCAACAGTAGGAAGTCTTTCCACTCCTAATTTAGACTGGAATCCATTAACAGAAAAGACTTGCTCTTGACTATATTTAGGAGAATGCCGATCATACAAACAATCCACACTTCGAAGATACGGTAAATAGGCGCCCCAAACTTCTTCTGCATTCTCTGTTTTCGGACCACTCGTCGAGTGATAAACGGCATCGATCAGTTTACCTTCATAGGTAATAACCAAACCTTTTGTCTCTTCGACTGCTGTACAGATCTTTTTCCAAAAACCATAATAATTCCAAAGCCCCCATTTACTTACCAACTCTTTCTTACTCAACCACGCCTGTGAATCATTAATATCATCACTCAGATCCGCTCCCTGAACAGCAGGATAGCCTGGTCCGCCAAAACGTTTAGGCCTTCGCGCCGTAACTGTCCGGGCAGCCACTGCTTGGGCTTTTAGAGCTTCTAACTGAAAATTAGCTGGCATTTCCGCAGCTACTACCCCTCTCACATATTCTTCTAAGTCAAGAGCGATGATTCTTTTTTCGTCTTCTAAATAAAGGTGAACGATAAGTCCCTGAGGTGAAGTATCACATCTACTCAAAGATAAAGGCAATAAGAGAAGCAGGAAAAACAAAGAAAGAAAAAGACCACATAAGGCCTGTTTCATTAGGAACCTCCGTTTGCGATATATTACAATCTATCCTATGTCCATCGAAAGAGAAATATTCAAAACCCCAAGCATTTCATGAGAAAAGATTTAGGCTCACCATATAAAAACATTCATTTGTATTCTGTAACATTTCGCTGCTAACCGATGGGAACCCTATCTCTTCTCCCCATTACCCTCATCATACTTTAAACTTGCCCAACCGTTCAAACCAGATCCGGGGTAATTCCACGTCAAGATAGACACCGGAAGAATTAAACTCTTTCTTATATACCCTTCCTCGTTCATGAAAAACCGATAAGTATCTACTTTCGGTAAACGGAATGAAAAATACCCCTCGGTTGACTCTAGCGGAAAGAATCTCCATAATCTTCTTTTTAAGTTTATCGACATCAGTCCCAGTTTGAGCGGATATCGATAACGCGTTAGGAAAATTTCTCTCTGCGCGGATAATAGTAAATTCATTTGCCACTAAGTCCTTTTTGTTCAGCACGGTGATAAAAGGTTTCTCTTCCAGTCCTAATTCACGAAGAAGAGCGTTAACCGCCATATACTCCTCTTCCCTTTGAGGACTAGCCATATTTACGACATGTAATAACAGATCTGCCGCTCTTATCTCTTCTAAAGTAGCACGGAAGGAATCCACTAATTGATGAGGTAGTTTACGAATGAAACCTACTGTATCAATGAGTAGTGCTTCTTGTTGATTGGGGAAAGTAATCCGACGGAAAGTGGGATCTAAGGTTGAAAACAATCGATCCTCCACTGCTACCTCGGCCCCTGTCAGGAAACGAAAAAGAGTAGATTTTCCCGCATTAGTATACCCCACTAAAGCTAAAATCGGCCAATCAAAACGTTTCCGCGCTACCCTTTGTAATTGCCGGTTGGCTTTAACTTGTTTAAGGCGCCGATTTAATACGGCAATCTTAGAGCGAATCCGGCGTCGATCGGACTCTAGCTTGGTTTCTCCCGGTCCTCTAGTTCCAATCCCCCCGGCCAAACGAGAAAGCATTACCCCCTTCCCAGCAAGCCGAGGAAGTAAGTACTCTAATTGCGCTTTTTCCACTTGAAGCTTGGCTTCTTTGGTTCTAGCCCTCAGCGCAAAAATATCCAGAATTAATCCGGTTCGGTCTAAAATTTTGACTTGAAGTTCTTCTTCAAGGTTCCGAGCTTGAACAGGCGTCAATTCATCATCAAAGACAACCAAGGTAGCCTCTTCGACTCTTAAAAAATTCTTCAGTTCCCATAGTTTGCCTTCAGTAAGAAAAAAAGCCGGATTAGGCTTCTCCGACCGTTTATATAGTTTAGCAACCACGCGTCCGCCGGCAGACCATACCAAACCGCTAAGTTCTTCTAAATTTCCTTCTTCTGCTGTTCCCACAATAACCGTCTTTTCTCGTAGTAGATCTTTTCCCACGAAAAACCCTCCATCATTTTTACCAATTCCAGCATGGTCTCCTTCTTCTCCTCACCTCAGGCCGGGTTTATCAACCCGGTCATAACTATCCATAAAGCAGGTGACTTGATTTAGCTCTATAAAGGCAATAATCTTCGCGATCCCTAGCGGCCACAGTTTAGCTCATAAATAATCCTTAGCCCTTCCAAGGTAAGCACTGGGTTGGTGAGCATGATCCTTTGAGAATAAGGAGCAACGATACTACTTAACTCGCCAGTGGCTACTACTTTCGGTTCACACCGCATCTCTTCCGAGAGCCTTTGAATTAAGCCATCTACCATATCAGTATAACCATAAATCAATCCTGATTGGATACTATTCACTGTATTCTTTCCTATAATCCGAGGAGGCGCCTGAAGTTCCACCCGAGGAAGTTTAGCCGCCCGTAAAAAAAGGGCTTCAGCGGCGATCCCTAAACCAGGAAACATAGCTCCCCCCAAATAATCTCCTTTTTCATTGATCGCGCAAAAAGTGATAGCCGTCCCAAAATCGACTACTATTAAAGGCGGTCCGTAAATATTAATCGCCGCCACTGCATTAACCACTCGATCAGCGCCTACCTCCTTAGGGTTTTCATAAACGAGTGATAAGCCGGTCCGTATTCCGGGACCGACCACCAAGGGATCAACCCCGAAATACGTTCTACTCATCTCGGCGAAGGTCGAAGTCAGTGGAGGAACAACGCTCGAAAGCACCACTGCCTCGATTTTACTATAGTCAATGCTTTTACTATTTAAAAAAGCCTTGATTACTATTCCATATTCATCGACTGTTCTATTTTTATCAGTAGCTAATCGCCACTCGGCAATTAATTTTTTACTTACAAACAGCCCCAGTACAGTTCGGTTATTCCCTACATCCATGACTAAGATCATTATTTTCCCTCCTCGATCAAAATAGAAGATAATCAGCTTTCGAACCCCGGATAGAAAGAGGCCGTTTGGTAGTTGACCGCATATAAGTCGGGATAGAAAGCAACTTCACATTCGAAATCTTTTAGCCGGGTTTGCAAAGTATAGGTTAGATGTTCCATTCCTGGTCGGGCCATCACACTATGGCCTAAATCGATCAGCTTTATTTTATGCCTGGTCAAGTAAGACAAAGCATACCTACCTAACTCCGAAGAAAGAAAAGTATCGCAGCCCTGTGTAATATATTTATCCCACTGCTGCTTATAGATGGGCGCAAACCCCGGTCCTGAAATAATCAATACCTTGTTAACGTTTGCATTCAAATCACCAGCATACGGTATGATTGGAACCTTTAAAACCCGTTGACAGCAAAAGAGTAAATCCCTAAGTGTCATCTGCGTCACGCCTCTTACCATCTCAGCTTCATGAATTATCTCCTCAAGATTCAAGAGTCTGGCCAAAGTAGCATTATTTCCCTCAGGGGCTTTATTCCAGGAACTATGAAGTACCAAGATACCCATTTGACTTTTTTGCAGAATATCCTCTACCTGGTCATGCCAAGGATGATGAGAGAGAAGCAGATCAACCCCATCCTTAATAGCAATACGAAGATTATATTCTGTGGGATCAACACAGACTCCAATCTTCTTTATCTTCTTTATTGGTTGGCGCAAAAAGTAGGGAGTATCATATTTATCTCCAAGTTTAGCTGGGGCTAACTCTTCGATAATGGATTGGAGTTTTTCTAACTCAATCAAAAAATCACCTCTCGATGATCCTCCACATCACCATGCTCATTTCCATAGATAATCTTTCGTTATCACTCATTCGTTACATGAATAATCTCACTGTTCGCATCTCTTTATCTATATTTATCCTCGGAATAAAGCGTGCAAAATTGGTAATTATGCAATTCCTTAAATATCACAAACTTCCAACAAGACATAAGTGTATATTCTAAATTCCTTACGAAATTTCCTTCCTCTCATTAAATTAGCTGTAAAAAATGATGCAAAAACTCATTACCTATTTGGAACATAATCTTTTTTTGGGGAAAAAATCTATACATTATTTTAACACTAGTTTATGCTATAATGATATTAGTTTCATACATATAGAAACCAGTTTTTTCTTAGAATGTAGTGGCGGTTAATAAATACATCAGGAGGCTAAGCAATGAACAAAAAACTATTGTCCCTAATTTTATCTATAATAATGTTATTACTTATGGTTAATATGGTTTCAGCGGCTGACCATCAATTAGGTCTTGGTTTTTATGACAGTAATAATGGAGGATGGTATAACCATTACTGTCTTAGCGGTAAATATATCCTTTCTAAGCAAACAGCCGTGCAAGGCTTGTTAGCCGGAAACTATTTAGGTGTCAAGGGAATGTATAATTTAAAAAATGATCCCAACTACAATTTCTATGGATACGGAAAAGCCGGTTTCTTTTTTAACTGGGGAGTCGAAATCGGCGCTGGCGCCGGAATTGAATATTTCCTATTCAAAGCTTTGAAAGCAACCGATGTTAAGGAACTGGAAAGAATCGGGTTTATGCTTGATCTGGGTATAGACGTCCAACTCTATGATTACGACGATAATAAGCATTCCTCTTCCAGTGGTCTTGGCTTTGGCGCGGGTATTCATTATTATTTTTAACTAATCTTTAACCGCCACAATTTGATGTCTTAATAACCCTGTTCTATTTTAGACAGAACAGGGTTTTATTTTGCCCATGCCTAGACATCATATTTAAGGTTACTCCAGCCTCTTGAGGGTAATCTCCGGATTTCCAAAAAGATAACGACTTAACAACTAATACTACTAGTAATCATCTTTTAAATATGATAGTTATTAAGTTGAGACAGAATAATTATCTTATCTAATTGCCCAAAATATAACTGGAATGAGCAGGCGGAGATGATTTATCTTGAAACGTAATAAAAACTTCTCTTTTTATCTTCTTATTTTTATCTGCTTAGTGGCAGTGGGTTTTCTATTCTCAACTCTCACTCTCTCAAAAGATCTCAGATCCAAATTAGAAAATATGCGTTTTGTCTCAAAAGTTTATGATCGACAAGGTAAGCTAATTGGTAACCTTTTTTCTCACCGGAGAATTTGGGTCTCATCACAGAACATCTCACCTTATCTTAAAAAAGCGGTCATTGCTACTGAAGATATGCGTTTTTACCGCCATTTTGGGGTGGATCCGATTGGAATTGCCCGCGCAGTATACCAGAGTTTAAGACCCGGAGGGAGCAAACAAGGCGGAAGTACTATTACTCAACAGTTAGCGAAGATCTCGTTGTTATCTTTAGACCGTACTTTCAGTCGAAAGTTCAAGGATATGTTCTATGCTTTACTGATTGAAAGAACCTATACCAAAGAAGAGATCTTGGAGCTTTATTTAAATAGTATTAATCTTGCCCACGGAAATATCGGCGTAGAAGCAGCCGCCCGTTATTATTTTGGCAAGTCAGCCTCCACCCTCAATTTAGAAGAATCAGCCTTACTCGCCGGAATTATCCGGAGCCCGGAAAATTACTCTCCCTTCAAACATCCTGATACTGCCAAAGGTAGAAGGAATCTCGTTTTAAAAAAACTAATGGAACAAGAGTATATAACTGAAGCACAGTATAAAACAGCAGTTACCAAAGATTTAGGAGTTGTGCCTTGGCAGGAGGTAACCTCGGTAGGCGCTTACGTCCTGGATTACCTTCGTGACCTTTTGATCAAAGAAGAAGGCTTTTCTGAAGAAGAATTACTATGGAGTGGATACCGGATCTATACCACTATCGATCTTAACTACCAACAAGAAGCCGAGCGGATCATGAAGACCCTCCCCCATTACTCTGGAGAAGTTCAGCCCGAGGCGGCGCTGATTACTCTCGACCCTACTACCGGCGGAATCCTGGCCATGACTGGTGGGCGTGACTATACTACCAGCCCGTTAAACCGAAGTGTTAAAGCCTATCGCCAACCGGGTTCCGCCTTAAAACCCTTTATTTATGCTACTGCTCTGGAAAAAAACTATACTGCCGCTTCGATCTTAGAAGACCGACCGTTAACTATTCCTCTGGAAAATGGGAAAGTATGGTCCCCTGAGAATAATAATCATGAGTTCAAGGGAAAAATTACCCTCCGCCAAGCATTAAGAGAGTCCGTAAACACCATCGCTGTCCAATTAGTGGAAGCAATAGGGATTCCCATCATTGCCCAACAGATGGAGAGGATGGGGATCAAAAGTTTGGTTAAAGAAGGACAGGTTAACGACTTAACCTATGCTCCGTTAGCCTTAGGCGGATTAACCAAAGGCGTAACCCCTTTAGAACTAACCGCCGCCTACACTTCCTTTGCCAACCATGGAAATTATGTTAAACCTTCTGCCCTTATCAAGATCCTTGACCACCAAGGGAAAGTGAAAAAGGAGTTTAGACCCGAAAAAGGAAAACCCGTTATCTCTCCGCAAACAGCTTATATCATGACCAAGTTAATGCAGGATGTAGTGGAAAACGGCACTGGATGGAGAGCGCAACTACCTAAGAGACCGGCCGCCGGTAAAACCGGTACGACTACTGATTATACTAATGCTTGGTTTGTCGGTTATACTCCCGAGTTGTTAACAACAGTCTGGATCGGAAATGATCGTCAAGAAAAGTCCATGCGCTATAAAGAAGGAATCATCGGAGGCGGAACAGCAGCGGCTCTTTGGGGAAACTATATGGAACGGATTACCTCCCATCTCCCGATACAAGATTTCCCTGAACCAGCCGGTATTGTCTGGGCCAATGTTGACCCCGAAACCGGTCATGCCATCCCTGCTTGGGTTAATAAAAACTCCTACAAAGAAGTTTTTGCTGAAAATAAGATCCCGGAAAGTGCTTCCTATAAAATTTGGCGTTGGTTTTCTTCCTGGCCCAAAAAGGGGAAAAAAGAAAAATCCCCCGCTCCTGAGAGTGAAGATTTTCCGGATAACACAGAAAATAACCGGATAGAACAGTTCGAAACTTTAAATTTTAATTATTAGATAATTAGACCCTGTACGTAGGCGGTAGCCTTCGTGAGCGACTACCGAAAGAAGATATGGTTACCAATCCTCACGGTCCGCTGAAGATTTGCGGTGGCGAAAAACCTTAGCCCTTCTGGAGAAGAAAGCCGGGGGTTATAATAATATAGCGCTCCGTGGGAGGGATCTTTACCTCTCAGCGCATCCTTGGCGGCCTGTAGAGAAAGAGTCGTCGGCTCCATGGTCGCCAGTTTAGGCAGGCAACTGAACTGTCCTGATTGATAGATTACTTCTCTGATTGTATTGGGAAAGATCGGACTTTTAACCCGGTTCATTACTACAGCTCCCACCGCCACCTGTCCCCGGTAAGATTCGCCTTCTGCTTCCGCGCGAATCAGTTTTGCTAATAAGTAAAGATCTCCATCTGGTGGTAAATTTAAATCCAACCGCTGCTTATTACCATAATGAAGAGAAAAACCAAAAAAAGGAGCGAGTCTATTCTGCTCACCAACCAAGTTAGAAGGGACCACTCGACATTCCATTGCAGTGGAAAGGCCCTCGATCAACATATCCAACCGGAATTCAAAACCAGCTGTTAGTTGGATTTTTTCTTCTACCGGCAAATGAGAAATACCAAATAGGTCCCGGATCCCAACGGCTAAATAAGAATGATAATTCCCTTTTTCATTCGGCACATACGCTATTGATAAACCTAAATCTTCTTCTTCCCACAAATAAACGCTTCTTACTCCCCATTCGGGGTTTATCCACCAATTAAGCTTAAGGGCGCCCGGCGCGACCTTTTCAGCTACTCTCCAATCAAGTCCCAGTTGAACAGAAGCATCAGTAGTGATAGCTAACAAAAATATAAAGGTTAAACATAGAAGAGTGGTCCGATATAACCTCATGCTCACACCTCCGGCAAATAAAAATTCCGCCAGAGATTACATTAGGCATTTTTAAGAAAAATCCTTTATCTTTATGGGAAAAGCAACCAACCTCTTTGCCTCGCTTTTCCCTTATAGTTTGAACTGTTTAACTATATTCTGGAGTTCCATCGCCATCCGGGAAAGAGCGGAAGCCGAACTCAACGCTTCCTCCAAACTGGCCGTTTGTTCCTCAGTCGAAGCCGCCACTTCCTGACTGCGCATCGAAGACTGTTGCGCAATGGTCGCAATATTAAAACTGACTTCTTCCACCTTGTGGATTTCTGTCTTCATCTTTTCCAGCTCTTGGTTAATGGCTTTGATCTGAGCGTTTACTTCTTCGCTGGTCAAAACAATATGTTTAAAGGCGACTAAAGCCTCTTCGGCGATATTAGTTCCGGCTTTAACCTCCTGAACCCCGACCACCATTTCGTCGGCAAACCTATGAGCCTGAGTTTGAATGACTTCCAGCAGATCAGCGATATTCCCCACCTGGTTACTGGTGTCTTCCGCCAGTTTCCTGACTTCATCGGCCACCACGGCAAAACCGCGACCATATTCCCCGGCCCGGGCCGCTTCAATCGCCGCATTCAGAGACAGTAAATTAGTTTGCGACGAGATTTGAGTGATCACTTCCAAAATAACCCCAATATCGTCGGTCTGTTTCTTCAGAACCTCGGTTACTGCTTGAATGGAATTGATCTTTTCTTCAATTACGGAAATTTGGTTGATTAACTCGTTGATTTTGGTATTACCGGTCGCCGCTGCCGATGTCGCCTGTTCCGCGGAAAGCAAAACCTGTTGCGCATTGGATAAAACATTTTGGTTCCCTTCCAGTAGCTGATTGACTACCTCCAAGGTTTTACGCGTTTGGCTGGACTGATTATAGGCGCCATTTGACACATCCTGAATATTGG
The DNA here is from genome assembly GCA_002409975.1 of Firmicutes bacterium UBA5388. Lineage (GTDB taxonomy): Bacteria > Bacillota > UBA4882 > UBA10575 > UBA10575 > UBA5388. The sequence continues at coordinate 1,006 of DHOO01000104.1, read as the reverse complement.
CAGCAATTTGTTGACTGGCCTTGGTAGTCTGTTCGGCGACACTTTTTAATAATTCCGCCGAACGAGTAACCTGCGTACTGCTGTCCATAATCTTGCCGATCAGGACCCGTAAATTGTCGACCATTTTGTTAAAGGAAGCGGCAAGAATTGACAATTCATCATCAGTGGAGCAGCTAATTCTCTCGACCTCTAAGTCCCCGTTGGCAATTTTTTGCGCCGAATAAGCCAGCCTTGAGATCGTCCCGGTTACTCGGGAAAAATAAATAACGGCGTAAACAATACTTAGGATTCCGGTCGCTACAATTACGAGTAAAACAACCAGTCCTAAGAGATTGGAGCGGCGCTCCAATTCTACGTTGACCGTGTGGTAGTAGCTTAATTCGGTAGTAATTAACTCTTCGATCGCATCCTTAATAAACCGGGATACTTTCACCAACTCTTCCATAAAAACAGTAAACTCCCGGACCATCCCTTGAACCAGACTGGAGACATCTCTGACTTCCTCATCGGCGGCGTGGGTGATACTGGTCGCTCTAATCTCCTCGTTTAATTGTAAAGCGTTGGTAATTAGTTCTTCATAGGTGGTTAAAATTGCTGCCAACGAATCAAAGGAGTCCATTCCTTCTTCATCTTTTATGTTAGCGGATAGTAAGGTTAGGTTGTTTTGGATCACGGCTAAATTATCATGAATCTTCTCCCGGTCCGTATCCTGTTTATTATAATAGAAACTCCAGAGAGTATTCGGAATTTCTTGGGCGGGTTGTATTATATTGTTGGCGATCATGGTCGTTTCCACCATAATTCTCATTTGGTCGATGGTCGCGCGAAACACAAAATAGGAGATAATACTTACTCCACCAATCACCAGAACTATTATTACCAATCTGGAGATCAATTGTGTTTTCAAGGATCTTTGCGCGTTACCGGGTCTTGTGGTCAATACTTTGAAGAGGGATTTGATGTTTATCATTAAACTACCCTCCTTATTAGTCCAAGCTTGGTCGTA
>DHOO01000020.1:10532-11155 GCA_002409975.1 Firmicutes bacterium UBA5388 | reverse complement strand
ATTGTAAGAATTTTGTTTGACGTTTTAGGCCCTTTCTTTTTCCCGGATTTCATTGTATAATCATAATAATTTTAGTGGAAACCATAGGGAAGTTTTTATTAATGGTTGTTTCTGCGGGTACCGCTCGTACTCACGAAGTGATGGGCAAGAAAGTTAGGTGGGTCGAGAAGCCTTTTATTTTAAGTAGTAATATGAGCTTAGGCTCATATCTTATTATTATAAATTAATTTAAATGGGGGTTAAAAATGATTAAAGTTGCTATTGTAGGAGCAACGGGGATTGTTGGACAGCAGGCGATTATTAGTCTGATTAATCACCCGTGGTTCAAAATTACTAAGTTGGCTGCTTCAGAACGATCGGCTGGTAAAGCATATGAGGAGTCTTTAAGAGATGCGGGGGGAGCTTCGCGCTGGTGGTGCCCAGAGGAGTTACCAACTGAGATTGGTACAATGGTGGTAGAAAACGCTGCTCAGTTTGATCCAAATGAGGTCGATCTTATTTTTTCGACAATTGAGGCGGGTGTGGCGAAGGAATTAGAGCCTAAGTGGGCAAAAACAACGCCGGTTATAAGTACGGCTTCGGCCTTTCGGTATGAGGACGATACTCCTATTCTGGTGGGCGGG
>DHOO01000020.1:9572-10345 GCA_002409975.1 Firmicutes bacterium UBA5388 | reverse complement strand
TTAATATGGATCATACTAAACTTATCCCAGTACAACAACAGCGAAGAGGATGGAAGGGATTTATCGTTCCCAAATCGAACTGTACCATCTCCGGATTAGTAGTTTCGTTAAAACCGATCCTTGTTCAATTTGGAGTTAAGCAGGTAATAATGACCTCTCTCCAGGCAATGTCCGGGGCAGGGCGGAGTCCGGGTTTATCAGCCATGGATATGATGGAGAATGTTGTTCCTTATATCCCGGGAGAAGAACCAAAAGTGGAAACAGAACCACAAAAAATCCTGGGGAATTTTACTGGTGAGGCGATTAAACATGCTGATTTTGGGATTACGGCGACCTGTACCAGAGTGCCGGTCCTTGATGGGCACTTGGTGACGGCTTTTGTCCAGACGGAGAAGGCTTGTACTCCCCAAGAGGTTAAAGAGGCAATGCTCAACTTTGGGAAGGATTTCTGCCAGCTAGGTCTCCCCAGTGCGCCGGAGAATTTGATTGAAGTTACTGACGATCCCTATCGACCGCAACCAAGGATGGATCGGGAACGAGGCGGAGGAATGACAGTAACTGTCGGCCGAATCCGTAAAGATCCGATTATTGAAAATGGGATCAAATATGTCTGTTTGGCTCATAACACCAAACTAGGAGCGGCCAAAGGCGCGATCCAAACGGCGGAATATTTAGTTAAGTATTATCTAAAATGGAGATGAATTTTCTAAGGGTGGCAATGAGTTTTTGACCAGACTCGCTTTGAAGTTCGGGCTTTTTGCGTTGCCTTTTGA
>DHOO01000020.1:0-9365 GCA_002409975.1 Firmicutes bacterium UBA5388 | reverse complement strand
AGTCAAACACCATATATTGTATTGAGTCCTTTTAAAAAGGATACAACGCCAAAAGCTTAGTTCTTGATAGCCTTGACAACTCTTTGCTGTGCTTGATATAATAATAAAAATGAGGTCACGAAGACCTTTTCATATTTTGCTTTTTATAGCGAGATTAACCCACGAAGGGTAGCATTGTCGATTGATGCAGAGCCTTTCGTGGGTTTTATTTTTAGGACGAAGGGGGTGTCAGATTGGAACAAGAATTATGGGAAAAATGTGTGCGGTTTCACGGTCATCACTGCCCGGGATTGGCGATTGGCTTTAGAGCAGCTGAGGCCGGCGCCTTAAAATTGGGGATGAAGTTTTCGCCTGATGAGCAGATCGTCTGTGTGACCGAGAATGATGCCTGCGGGGTCGATGCGGTGCAGGTGATTACTGGTTGTACTTTTGGTAAAGGGAATCTGCTTTATCGGGACACTGGGAAGATGGCGTTTACTTTTTTTCAGCGGAGTAGCGGAGAAAAAATTAGAATAGTTCTGAAGCCCTTGTCTAAAGAGATGGACCGCAAGGAACGGCAAGACTATATTTTACAGGCACCGTTAGAGGAATTGTTTGTTTTCAAGGAGCCTGTTTTTGAACTGCCACCGAAGGCTCGCTTATTTACGACCGTTATTTGTGAACATTGCGGTGAAGGCGCTGCTGAACATAAAATGAGGTTGAAAGAAGGGAAAACAGTTTGTCTGGATTGTTTTAACGATTATTCCAGGGGCTGGTAGCGGCAGTAGCAAAGGAAAAAGGGAACAAGCTCATGAAAAGAGGAATGGTCATGCGTAGAAAATTAATGAATTGTTTTATCTTTATCATTATTGCTGTCATGTGTGTGAATATGTCCGGTTGTATTTTCAATAAGAAGTCAGAAAAGGCCTCCGCGGACCAACAACCGTTGGTGATTAACTTGGAGGGTGGAGATTGGGGTTATCCTACCCCGTACGGCCATTATCAACGGGGGCCGGGGATCTTTAAAATGCAGTTGCTCTTTGACAGTCTCCTGCAAAGGGGAGAGGAGGGTCTAATTCCTTGGTTGGCGGAGCAATGGGAGGTTTCTTCCGACGGGAAGGAGTATATTTTTACGCTGCGAGAAGATGTTAAGTGGCATGACGGACAGAACTTAACGGCGGAAGATGTCAAGTTTTCTTTTAGCTATTTTGCCGTTCATCCGCCAGTCTTTGATAAACTGCAAGAAGGAAAGGGAAATCTGGTGGCCGCGATCGAAGTTGTTGACGAACATACCGTTAAAATAGTGGTGGAGACGGCGAATGCCACTGTTTTAGAACGTCTGGGGGCGATGCGTATTATTCCTGAACATATTTGGGCGAAAGTCGATGATCCGAAGAAGTTTAATACTCCTGAGGCGGTGATTGGCTGCGGCCCGTATGTGCTTAAGGCGTACGATCGGGAACAGGGCGCGTACAGATTCGAAGCTTTTTCTGACTACTGGGGACCGCAGCCAAGGGTGGATGTTATTCAGTTTGTGCCGGTCAGTGATGGTATTTTAGCCTTTGATCAAGGAGAAATCGATTTAACTTCTGTGAGCCCGGATTTGTTAGCTAAATATGAAGATAAAAAAGAGTTTGCGCTCAAAAGGAACCCGGCCTTTTGGGGTTACCGTCTGATTTTTAATATGGAGAAACGCCCTGAGTTTAAAGAGAAGAGTCTCCGGCAGGCTATTGCCTATGCTGTAGACCAGGACGAATTGGTGGAAAAGGTGGCTCGCGGAGCAGCGAGACCGGCAAGCGCGGGTTATCTGCCCGTGGATCATATTTGGTTTAATCACGAGGCAAAACAATACGGGTATTATCCAGAGCGGGCCAAGGAATTATTAGAGGGGAAAGAATATGCTTTTACCTTGTTAACGGGGAACAACAATGCGGAGCTCAGAATCGCGGAGCTGCTCAAGATCAGCTTGGGCACAGTAGGTCTTAAAGTGCAGGTTAAGAGCGTGGATATGAAGACGAGGGATGCGGCGGTAAAAAACAAAGAGTATGAAATGGTGCTTTATGGCCACGGCGGTTGGGGTAATGACGCCGATCTTTTGCGCAGTTTATATGCGCGGGAAGAAGGGGTTGGTTGCAGCCCGTCTGCGGATGGCATCCCCGGTTATACTAATGTGCGTATTAATGAACTCTGCCAGCGGCAGTTACGGGAGATGAATCCGGAGCGCAGGAAGGAACTGGTTATGGAGTTGCAGGCGGTGATTGCGGAAGAAATTCCACAGCTTCCACTCTATAACACCACTGGTTATATTGTGTATCGTCCTGAAAAATATGATGGGTGGCGTTATATGTTTGACCATCATGAAGTTACTCATAACAAATTATCCTATCTTGAGTTCAAGTAAACATGTCACAAGGGCTCAGCAGGAAAATTATTGAATATGCGCTTACCTTTTTGGTGATTGTCAGTATGAATTTCTTCCTCCCCCGGCTTATGCCGGGAGATCCTTTTACTTTTTTGTCAACGGAGGAAGGAAGTATTACTATTATTTATACAAAGGAACAGATTGACCGCTATAAAGCCTATTACGGGTTGGATCAACCCCTGCTGCGGCAATATGTAACTTATCTGGCGTGTCTGGGACGAGGGGACTTGGGTTATAGTATTTATTTTAATGAAACTGTTGGCCGGATTATTTTAAACCGGATTCCGTGGACCTTAACAATCTCCATAATCGCCCTTGTTCTTGGCGGACTCGGGGGAACCTTGTTGGGGAGCCTGTCCGCTTGGCGACGAAATGAGAGCATGGACCAAGGATTGTATTTAATCATGATTGTCTGTTCAGAGATTCCCACTTTTTTAGTAGGTGTTTTTCTGCTTTTCTTTGTGGCGGCGCGTTTGCGCTGGTTTCCGTTGGCCGGGGGGATTACTCCCTTTGCCAATTTTAAGACGGGGTTTGCGCGTTTTAACGATTTAGCAGCGCATGCTTTTCTTCCAATTATGACATTATCGGTAACAAGGTTAGCAGACTTTTATCTCTTGGCGCGGAATACCATAATTAACGTATTGACCAAGGATTTCATGCGCACGGCGCAAGCTAAAGGTTTACGTAAACGGCGTCTTCTTTTCCGCCATGCACTTAAAAACGCTTTAGCGCCAGTGGTGACCAGAGCCTTTTTAAGTCTGAGCACAGTTTTTAATGGCGCGATTTTGGTGGAAAATGTCTTTAATTATCCGGGAGTGGGACGGTTGCTTAGGGAGGCGGTTATAGTTCGCGATTATCCCTTAATTCAAGGCGTTTTTCTCTTTATGACCGTGACCGTACTTATCATGAATCTGCTGGCGGAAGTAGTCTACAAACAATTGGATCCGCGGGTGAATTAGATGGATAAACGAAGACAGGTAGTGGGAAAGTTGAAGTTTACCAGCCGTTTAGCGCTGGTGATCCTGTTAGTGGTAATCTTGTTTGGTCTGGGCGCTGATCTTTTCGCTTTTCATTCACCACAGCTGCCTTCCGGACCAGCGTTAGAGGGTCCTTCTCGCGTTCACTGGTTGGGCACGGATGATTTGGGAATTGATCTTTGGGCGCAGATTTGCCAGGGGGCGCGGATCAGTATTCTGGTTGGGTTTGGCGTGGCTGTGTTAGCGGGGATTGGCGGCGGTCTTATCGGAATGCTGGCCGGGTATTATGGCGGCTGTATTGACCGCTTGGTGATGAGAACAATCGATCTGATGCTAGTCCTCCCGGATTTGCTGTTGATGATTGTTTTAGGGGCGTTTTTTGGTCCGAGTATTAGCAATATTATTATTGTGTTGTCTTTATTGTCATGGGCCGCCCCGGCGCGTATAGTCCGTTCGCGTCTCATCTCCTTAAAACAAGAGCAGCGCGTCACAGCAGCCTATAGTTACGGCGCGGGTTTTTGGCATCTGACCCGCTACCATTTTTTACCCGAATTATTGCCTTTACTGATGGTTAGTAACATCAAGTTAGTAGGGAAAACCATTGTGGCTGAAGCGAGCTTATCTTTTTTGGGGTTAGGCGACCCTACCGCTAAAAGTTGGGGTATCATCCTTAACCATGCCATTAATTTCTCGGGAATCTATTTCACTCCTTACTGGCGATGGTGGGTACTCAGTCCTTTGGTTGCGCTTACTGTTTTGATTGCCGCAATTGCGGTATTGAGTCGCGATATAGAGAAGATCATTAATACCAAAATATAAAGAGGTTAAAGATGGAAGAGACCATATTACGAGTGAAGAATCTAACCGTGATTTATCATGGCGGCAAAGAACCTGCTGTTCATCAGGTTAATTTTGCCTTGAAGCGGGGTAGTAGTCTTGGTTTGATCGGCGAGTCGGGAAGCGGTAAAACCTCGATCGGTCTAGCGATAATGGGACTGCTGACCAAGACGGCGACGATCGAAGGGGCGGTTTATTATCAAGGAACAGAGCTGGGGAGTCTGTCGGTTAAAGAACGTAGCAGTTTTTACTGGCGTAAAATAGCGATGGTCTTTCAAAACAGTCTTGAAACTTTAAATCCGGTATTGACTGTGGGGGAGCAGATTGAGGAGTGTCTACGACGCCATACAACGCTGACCAGGGTAGAAAGTAAAGAAAAGGTGAAGGAACTTTTAATTAAGGTCGGTTTTGATCCCGCCCGGGGGCTTTGCTATCCGCATCAGCTTTCTGGGGGTATGCGGCAGCGAGTATTAACAGCGATGGCCCTATCTTGTGATCCGGATGTGTTAATCATTGATGAGCCGACCACGGCTCTTGATGCCGGGGCGAAAAACGAAATGATTCAGTTATTAGCCGGTTTACATCGGGAAAGGAAATTTGCCTTAGTGGTGATTTCCCACGAATTGCCGGTCATTGCCAATTTAACCTCCAGGATCATGGTGATGTATAAGGGTAAGATCGTCGAAGAGGGGAAAACCAAAGATGTTTTGAAGGCCCCGCAACACACCTATACCCGTGGCTTAATTAACTCTTCGCCGGCGTTAAACCCGTATCGTGATCTGTGGGGAATACCGGGAGCAAGAGAGGAGGCGACGACAGACGGGTGTAATTTTTTTCCGCGTTGCAGTCAACGTTTGGAGAGCTGTAAAAACATTCCTCCGCGATTGGAAGATGTCTTTATGGAAAGAAAAGTCGCTTGTCACCGTGGAGGAATTGTTACTCTCTTACAGGGAAAAGGTATCAGTAAAAGTTATCGGTTTAAAGGAAAAACTATTATGGCTTGTGTCGATTGTGAGATCGCGATTCGCGCCGGTGAAGTGGTAGCCTTAATCGGCGAATCAGGGTCGGGGAAAACGACCTTAGCCGAAATTATCAGCGGTGTTTTAGCGCCGGATGCGGGAGAGGTCTTTTTTGAAGGGGAGCGCGTTAGTGGTCATAACGCTAGCGCCTGTAAAAATGGGCTGCAAATTGTTTTTCAAGATCCGTTTTCGGCGCTCAATGAACATTTTACGGTGGAGCAGGCGGTGCGAGAACCGTTAGACATTTTGAAACTGGGCACACTTGTAGAACGTAAGGCTCTGGTGAAGCAGATGTTAAAGGAACTGCAGTTGCCTGGGGAAGATGAGGATTTTTTAATGCGCAGATGTTATACTTTAAGTGGAGGACAAAGGCAAAGGGTGGCCTTGGCCCGCAGCCTTGTCCTTGAACCCCAGCTATTAGTCGCTGATGAGATCAGTTCAATGTTGGACCCGTCAACCCAAGCGAATATGATTAGGATGTTAAAGGGGCTGCAGAATACGAAAGGTTTTGCCATGTTATTCATTACTCATGACCTGATGCTGGCGAGGAAGATTGCCGACACTATCTATGTAATGCGCCAAGGACGGATTATCCAACAGGGACCAGTATCGGGAGCTTTCAGTTATCTTACGGTTAGGGACGGTTCAAGGGACACCTTAATAGAGAAGTGATCCACGGAGTACTTTATTTGCTCGGCGCCTCTTCATCGTTGTGATAAACTTTAACTAATTCAATGGCATCATCAATATAAGAGGGAAGCGGCTTGTTGTATTCAACACCGGCTACAACAATTTTGCATTTGTTTAAGGGAATTAGTATTTTTAAGGCCGGACTTTCGGCGATTGCTTGGGCCATAAGTGGCGTTAATTCGCCCAGTAGCGAATTGGCATAGATGATGCCGATCGGTCCCAAGATGACATCGACCTTAGAAACATTATAAACAATAGCGTTTTCACCGGTTGCTCCCTGATCGGCGCCTGCTTTCAGCATTAATGAAGTTGCTAAAGAATTAGTTCCTAAGGCAATAAGCTCGATGTGATCTTCAAAGGTTTTTCTAAGTTTTTCCACAATGGCTTTACCTATGCCTCCACCTTGCCCATCGATTACTGCAACTCGCATTTTATATCCTCCAATCATCAAACTTACGAATATTTACGAATATATTATATAATTATATCAAAAAAACAGGTGGAATAATATATTAACTTACTTTTTTGAAGATTCGTTTCTTTGTATGACTAACTGCGACCCTATAACACTGAACCAGTTGCAGTTACTTTGTCAACTAAGTATTATCATGGAACAACGATCCAACGTTGATTTAGTTCTTGACCCCTGCTGGTAAGTGGGATATAATGTTTAATAATTTATAATCTAAATTGGCGATGAAGAGTGAGTAACTGGCAAGAAACAGCAGAAGAGAGAGGGGCCATTGGCTGTAAGCCCTTCCTGGCTCGCCAGTGAAGATACCACCTTGGAGCCGATGGTGAATTAAAAGCCAAACGGTCGACACCGTTATTTGTCAAGAAGCCGGGTCTTAGACCAACAAGGGTGGAACCGCGGGCAAAGATACCCGTCCCTTATCAGGGGCGGGTTTGCTATTTCCTAGACTCTTGATCTAGAGAAACGAACAAGGGAACGGAGGTGAGAATAATACTTCCGGAAGTTGAAGTCTGTGCAGGTGGGGTAGTAATTAAAGATGGAAAAATAGTTGTTTTGCGGAGAAAAAATGGAGTCTGGTTAATGCCCAAGGGCCATGTGGATCCGGGAGAAACTTTGGAAGAAGCTGCTTGCCGGGAGGTTTGGGAGGAAACCGGGCTTCGGGCGCGTGTGGGCGCGCTTTTAGGTGAAAACGAGTACCGCTTTACGGAGGATGGTATTTTGCATCGTAAAAAGGTGTACTGGTTTTATATGGAAGCAAGTGGTGGCCAGTTGAGACCAGAAGAAGAAATGTTTTCTGAGGTCAAGCTCCTCTCAGAAGAGGAGTTAGAGACTTTAACCTTTATCAATGACCGGAAACTGGCGCAAAAAGCATTTTCTCTTTTCAAAAAGAGAGGATGACGTTTTTTCTAAGATCATCAAAGCCAGTGGCAATAAATCGATAACTATTGAGATAGGAGGAGTTAATATGATCAAACTCAAGCTTCCTGATGGTTCAGATCATCAGGTTCGAGGTGGGGTTTCGGGAAAAGAACTGATTTCCGGTTTGGATTCTTCATTAAAAAAAGAGGTAATCTGTCTTAACGTTAATGGGGAATTAACGGATCTGTCCGCGCTGATACCAGAGGGGGCAGAGGTTTGTTTGGTCCTTCGTTCTGATCCGGAAGCTTTAGGGGTGTTGAGACATTCGGCTGCGCATATCATGGCGCAAGCAGTTAAAAGGATTTTTACCGATGTAAAACTGGCGATTGGTCCTGCGATTGAACATGGTTTTTATTATGATTTTGAGCTTCCTCGACCTCTAACTCCGGAGGATTTAGCAGAGATTGAAGCCGAGATGAAGAAAATTGTCAAGGAAGATCTCCCTTTTACGCGAACGGTCATCTCACAGGAGGAAGCGCTAAAGTTGGTAAGGAAAAACGGGGAGAAGTTTAAGGAAGAATTGGTTTCTGAACTTTCTGATCAAGAAATCACTTTTTACCAGCAAGGCGAGTTTATTGATCTTTGCCGGGGACCGCATCTTCCTTCTACTAGGTATGTGAAGGCTTTTAAGTTAATGAGTATTGCCGGGGCTTACTGGCGGGGAGATTCTTCCCGGGAAATGTTGCAACGGATCTACGGAACTGCTTATTTCAATAAAGAAGATCTGGAGGAACATCTTAGATTTTTAGAAGAAGCTGCCAAGCGTGATCACCGAAAACTTGGCCGGGATTTAGACTTGTTTTCCACTGATGAGCAGATTGGGGCTGGACTCGTCCTCTGGCATCCGAAAGGAGGACGAATACGTCAAGTGATTGAAGATTTTTGGCGGGAAGAGCATCGGAAAAATGGTTATGAGCTTGTCTATACCCCTCATCTTGGGCGGGGAACACTTTGGGAGAGGAGCGGACATCTGGGTTTCTATCGCGAAAACATGTATTCCGCCATGGAGATCGATGGGCAAGAATATCTTATTAAACCAATGAACTGTCCCTTCCATATTGAAATTTATAAAAGTCGGAGCCGTTCTTACCGCGAACTACCGTTTCGTTGGGCAGAGCTGGGGACAGTATATCGCTATGAACGCAGTGGCGTGCTCCATGGGCTCTTACGGGTAAGAGGATTTACTCAAGATGATGCCCATATTTTCTGCCGCCCGGATCAGATGCCGGAAGAGATCGATCGGGTGCTTGATTTCTGCCTTAGTATTTTAAAGGCTTTTGGGTTTAAGGATTTCAAACTTTATTTGGCGACCAGACCGGAGAAGTCGGTAGGTTTGGAAGAACGGTGGGAAGCAGCGACTGCGGCCTTACGCGCGGCGATTGAAAAAGCGGGACTTCCTTTTGAGGTTGATGAGGGAGGCGGAGCTTTTTATGGACCCAAAATCGACCTTAAAATTACTGATGCCTTAGGGCGGGAATGGCAGTGTTCTACCATTCAGTTTGATTTTAATGAGCCCGAAAGGTTTGAAATGAGCTATAAAGGGTCGGATAGCCAAGATCATCAGCCGTATATGATTCACCGCGCTCTTCTTGGCTCTTTGGAACGCTTCTTTGGCATCCTGATTGAGAACTATGAAGGAGCTTTTCCTTTGTGGCTTGCTCCGGTCCAGGCTATTATTCTCCCGGTTTTGCCAACAAATTTAGAGTATGCCGGTGAAATCTATAATTGGTTGCAAGCCAAAGGGATCAGGGCCGAACTTGATGGCAGAAATGAAAAAATCGGTTACCGGATCCGTGAAGCGCAGATGCAGAAGATTCCCTACATGTTAGTGGTTGGGGAGAAAGAAACGGCAGCGGGGGAAATTGCTGTGCGTACCAGAAAAGATGGAGATTTAGGAGTCTGGGATCGGGAGTCTCTTTTAGCTCGAATGTTTGAGGAGATTGAGAATAAATTATAACTTGCTCTTCTTAGGTTGATTTTAGTATAATGATTTCACCCCTTTAATTAAAGGGGTGAAATTTTTGTATGTGCGCCCAGCATGGGCGCAA
>DHOO01000058.1:40300-55125 GCA_002409975.1 Firmicutes bacterium UBA5388 | reverse complement strand
TAGGCCTAAGCGAACGCCAGATAAAACGCCTCAAAAAGGGGGTCAAGGAACAGGGCGATGCGTTCGTAATCCATAAAAATCAAGGCCGAAAACCTGCGCATGCTCTTACTGATGAAATTCAAAACCTGGTAATCCACCATAAACAATCGGAGAAATATTCGAGGGCTAATTTCTCGCATTTTCAAGAATTACTGGCGGAACATGAGTCTATTCATCTTAGCAAGCCTTCGATCTATAGAATCTTAGTCTCAAATGGCTTTACCAGCCCTAAAAAACACACACGAGTTAAACAGCATAAACGTAGGAAGAGAATGCCCCAAAGGGGAATGTTGGTACAGATTGATGCCAGCCCCCATACTTGGTTTTTTAACGGTGAGGAATGCTCATTGCACGGAGCCGTTGATGATGCTACTGGGGAGATTTTAGCTTTGTTTTTTACGCCAAATGAATGTCTGGAAGGGTACTGGAGAGTTATGAAGATTGTAATCTCAAATATGGGCATCCCTTTGGCCGTCTACTCCGACCGTCACAGCATCTTCCGATCTCCGAAAATCGATAAGTTATCACTTGAAGATGAGTTGAAAGGAAGAAAGGTTAACGCTACTCAATTTGGTAGGGCTATGGCTGAGCTAGGTATTAACCTTATCTGGGCCAAAACTGTCACGTTTTAAAAAGCCCTCAATTCGGCTTAAAAGTTGAATACAGCGGCTCGGTCTATGATGTCGAGGTATTAGATGCGATGCCATTAAAAGAGGTGATTCCAAGACCGCCTAAACAGCCTCGTAAGGCTTTTAAACCCCCAGAGGATCACCCTTGGCGAACGGCGTCTCCTAAATTCACTCAATCCATGTACGATGAATCTGATCGGCAAATTATTGAGGCCCTTTATAGCTCACGACTTGCTTGGCGATAGGAACTTCAAAGCTTTATTATTTACAACATGCTTTGAGCTTTTCCCTTTGGTGGCTGCTTGTTTTAACCCTTGACATGTGGGCTAAAATTGTTTGCGCGAGGGGCGTTAATGAATCTCTTATGCTTCTCGCCATCGCCCCTCGCTACCTAAAAATGTAGCCCACTTTGTCAAGGACAGCCACACCTTTTGTAAGGATTTTTGGTTACGTGACATTGGGGGGGTGACATTTTCCGAGAATAAAACCACCCCTTTTTAGGTGACATTTTCATAGAACATTGACACCCTTGGTTCAACCTAAGCTTTTTCCGTTGTATCCTTTATAAAAGGTCCCAATACAATATGTAGTGTTTGACTTGTATTGGCTATCAATATATTGTATCGGGATAATTAAATCAGAGGGCGACACAAAAAGCCCAACCTAGTGTCGTCGGACTGTGATAACCCATGTTATAAGGGGATTTAGAAAATGTCACCCCCTTAATGGTTGGTAGGTTAGACAATGCTTCGACGCTGTTTTTCCAATGCAAATTTACATGGGTCAAGTTAAATTTATGGTAAACTGCCGCTTTAATTTTATGAGTTTTACGGAAACCGATAACAAAACACTTCCGGAAGAGGCAATATTTGAAAAAATATTTGAACTAGTATACACTATGATATACATACTACCATTAGCCCTTTAGACAAAGGTCAAACTAAATATATTATCTTACGAAAGGAGCGCAAAGAATGAAATCATCTCCACATCAACAGTTAAATAAATTTTCTCAGTTCGCCCGACAACTTGCCTCTGAACATATCTCCGGTTCCAGCTGCGGCAGTTGTTATGAAATGCAAAAGGAATTTTCGCGAAACATAAAAAAACTTCGACAAATCTATCAAAGATACCAAACAAGCCTTACTCATAAAATTGCTTTACCTCCAGCCAGTGAATGGTTAGTTGATAATATGTATTTAATTAATGAGCAGATTCAGTATATAAGGAGGAATTTCCCTAAAAGTTATTGCAAAAAATTACCGAGTCTAATTGATGGTCCAATGCGTGGTTATAAGCGAATCTATGCCATAATTCTAGAATTGTTAGAGAAAACAGATGGACGCTGTGATCCGGAAATGTTAAAGGAGTTTTTATGGGAGTACCAAACGGTCCAACCTTTAACCATGGGAGAATTATGGGCAGTACCCATCGTTTTTCGGATGGCAATTATTCACAGATTACGAGGGTTATTTGAAACAGTTAATCAGGACCTTTTGCCTGTTAAACAGGCTAATATTTTTAAACGTATCGCTCCACTGCTCAATGATCTCCCCACTACAGTCCATCAAAGTATTCGCACCATTGAACAGCGTATGGATCTAACCAATCCTACCGTCCTGGTTTACCTAGCCAAACACATCCGCGAATATGTAGAATCCAACGCCTTAAATCGCTGGGTAGAAGCGCGTACTGCCACTCACAACTTGAGTTTAATCGACTTAATCGAAGATGAACAACGTCGTCAATCACAAAACCGCGTCTCCGCTGGTCAACTAATTTCCAGTCTAAGACAGATTTCTCGAACAATTTGGGAACATAGTTTTGAGGAGTTATCACTAGTCGAATTAACTTTACGGCAAGATCCCGCCGGAGTCTATCCCCAGATGGACTTTGTCAGTCGAGATATCTTACGTCACAAATTAGAGAAACTGGCTCTTCGTTGGCGAATGTCTGAACTGATTATCGCCGAGCAAATAATTAAACTGGCGGAAAACGCTAACACAACTGGCTCTGAACTTGATGCAAAAAAACACGTCGGTTATTACTTGGTGGATGAAGGGAGCCGTCAATTACCCGGAGCAGTAGGCGCCCAAAAAAGTCCCCACTGCCATCTCGGCGAAAAATTAGCCGCTTCGCCTAATATCATTTATTTTTCTACCTTAGCTCTATTAATCTTGTTTTCTATGTGGGCAATGGGGGAATTTATAGTGGAAAATACGAAAACAGCCCGATTATTACCTATTTTAGCTCTCCCCACGTTAGTTTTATCCGGAGAATGGGCCATCCGTCAACTCCACTTTTTGTTAGTTGCAATCTTTCCGGCACAACGTTTATTGAAGATGGATTTCCAAAAAGGAGTGCCTAAAGATTACTCAACGATGGTAGTCATCCCGACGATGCTGACCAGTGTTTCTATCGCTAAAAATTTAGCCCATAAATTAGAAATATATTACCTTGCCAATCAAGATCCGAATATTTATTTCGCTTTATTGACTGATTTCGCGGATGCTAACGACGAAACTGTTCCCGGAGAAGAAAAAGTAGTTAAAGCAGCTATTGAAGAAATAAATAAATTGAACCAAAAATATGCTGTTCTAGAAAACACCCGCTTTTTCTTATTTCATCGCCACCGTCTTTGGAATCCATTGGAAGATAAATGGATGGGTTGGGAAAGAAAAAGGGGAAAACTCTCCGAGTTTAACGCTTTATTATGCGGTGAAAATGAACATTCTTTCTCGCACATTGTCGGCAATACTAAAATTTTACCGTTGATTCGTTACGTGATTACCCTTGATAACGACACTCAACTTCCCCGAGACGCTGCTAAAAATTTAATTGGCGCTTTATCTCATCCCCTGAACAGACCGCAACTGGATCCAACGGGTAAAAAGGTAATTCGTGGTTATGGCCTCTTACAACCTAAAATTACGATGAGCTATGTAAGCACCCATCGTTCTTTTTACGCCCGTATTTTCGGTGGACAATCCGGTATTGATATTTATAGTGGCGCGGTCTCCGATCCTTACCAGGATCTTTTTAAACGTGGAATTTTTACCGGAAAAGGTATCTATGATGTCCGTGTTTTCCATCAAATCTTGGGAGATCGAATCCCTGAGAACATGGTTCTTAGTCATGATTTGCTGGAAGGAAGTTTTATTAAAACCGGATTAGTAACAGATATCGAGTTAATAGATGATTACCCGACCACATATTTAAACGACCTCGAACGAATGCATCGCTGGGCAAGAGGCGACTGGCAACTTCTACCTTGGCTTTATGCTAAAGTTCCAAATCGGCATGGAATAAAAACTAATGTTGAACTGGATTTAATTTGTCGTTGGCAAATAGTTGATAATTTACGCCGAAGTCTGTTAAACCCTTCTCTACTGGTACTGATCTGCGCAGTTTTGCTTAATATCAACCAGTTTACAGCGATAAAATGGCCTTTAATCACCATAGGCGCGGCAGTATGCTTACGATTCCTTTTCGACTTATTTAATCGACTGCGTTCGGGAGTCAAATTGTCGCATTACTTTATTAGGTCATGCTTTAATTTCAGTGTTTTACCACACACTGCCTTCAAAATGATCGATGCAATCATTCGGACGCTTTACCGTTTATACTTCTCCCGTCGCCACTTCTTAGAATGGGTCACCGCTGAAGAAGCAGGAAAACGTACTCCCCACAACTTTTTAGGAATCTTTCGAAAGATGTTACCTGGCGAAGGGTTGATTCTAGCTATTAGCACTTTATTGTGGATGGTTTCGACTAACATTTTTGTTATTGCCATTCCCCTAATTTGGCTTTCCAGTCCGCTTTGGGTCTACTTGATCAGTCGTCAACGCCAACCCCGTCTTGAACAGCTTAATTGTACCGAGCAAGAATACCTGCGAAAAATTGCCTGGCGGACCTGGAAGTATTTCCAAGAAACTGTGACGTCCGCAGATCATGATTTGCCTCCAGATAACCTTCAGATCGAGCCTCCTAACGGATTAGCGCATCGCACTTCACCAACTAACATCGGACTCTACTTATGTTCGATTATTTCAGCCCGTGATTTGGGTTATATCAGCCTTAGCGAAATGTTAGCGCGTCTACGACGCACAGTCAACACTTTGAAAAAACTACCACGGTGGAATGGGCATTTTTATAACTGGTATGATACGGAATCACTCACACCTTTGCTTCCCATGTACATCTCATCCGTGGACAGCGGCAATTTAGTTGGATACTTATTTGCCGCCAAACAAGGGGTATTAGATTGTCTGGAAAGGCCACTACTTATCAAGGAAAACCTGCGCGGGCTGTTAGATATCGTCTACTGGGAACAGGAACAATTTGAGCAGCCCTTAGATGTTCTCCGGAAGCAATTAGAAAAGATACTTGAAAATCCACCAACAACTGTGGAGGAATGGCATCAAACCTTAACTGCTTTGCAAGGAGAAGCTGCCCCTAGTAAAGAAGCCTCCGAGGTAATCTCCGCCTTTATACAAGAATTAGAACAGTTCTGGCCTTGGCTTTCTATAACAAATAGTCTGACGCCAGCGGAATCGCAAGGTGAGACCAATCTCTCCCGGACAAATATTACCATCGGTAGTATCCAAGACTTAGCCCTTGACATCGAGAAGATTTTTCCCCTCGATTTAGAGACGACAAAGGCTACCAAGAGACTCATTAATGAAGTTCTTACAGAAGCAGCTACTCTAGCAAAGGAATTTGAACAATTAGCATTAGAACATGATTTTCGCCTTTTATATGATGAGGAACATCGCCTTTTTTCCATTGGCTACAATGTTACCAATAAACAATTAGATAATTCTTTTTATGACTTGTTTGCTTCAGAAATGCGCCAAACCAGTTTTGTTTCAATTGCCATGGGGCAAGTTGCCATGGAACATTGGTTTATCTTGAAACGCACCATGACTAAGGTTAAGCAAATTCCCACCTTAGTATCGTGGAGCGGAACCATGTTTGAGTATTTTATGCCGCGAATTCTGATGCCTAACTATACCGATACTTTGTGGGATTCAACTTACCGGATGGTAATACGCAAACAAATCGCTTACGCCAGAAAGAAAGGAATCCCCTGGGGTATTTCTGAGTCTGGCTATGCTCTTAAAGATTTTAATCTTAATTATCAGTATCAAGCTTTTGGCGTCCCAGGACTAGGGCTAAAACAAGGTTTAGAGAAAGATTTAGTAGTTTCTCCTTATGCC
This sequence comes from Firmicutes bacterium UBA5388, assembly GCA_002409975.1. Classification (GTDB taxonomy): domain Bacteria; phylum Bacillota; class UBA4882; order UBA10575; family UBA10575; genus UBA5388. Next base: position 49,238 of record DHOO01000058.1, on the reverse strand, counting down.
ACAGTATTAGCTGCTCTCCAAGCGCCGCAATTAGCAATAAAAAACCTGCGGCGCCTCGAACAACAACAGGCTCTAGGAAAGTACGGCTTTTATGAGGCCATCGATTTTACTCGGGAACGCTTGCCACAAAACAGTGCGCAACTTGTCGTAAAAAGCTATATGGCTCATCATCAAGGAATGATCTTAACTGCCATTACTAACCTGTTATTAGATAACCGTTGGCAAAAATGTTTTCTAAGCGAACCCAGGATCGAAGCCACCGAGCCTCTATTACGCGAACGGGTCCCAAGTCGGGCTTTAATTCTGTCCCCGCCCTTAAACCTTCTACCCTTGCGTAGCTTGGATGTTAAAACAATTGAATTACGCACCTTTTATCAAACTGACACTCTGTTACCCGAAGCGCGAATACTATCCAACGGACGCCTAACCATGATGGTCTCGAATTCAGGTAGTAGTTTCATCCGCTGGAAAAGCTTAGATTTAACAAAATGGATAGAAGACCCAGTCAAAGATGTTTCTGGCCCATTTTATTATATCCGTAATCTAAATAACGATAAAATCTGGTCTCCGACTTTCCACCCTTGTCGGGTTGAAGCCAAAGATATGAAAATGGAGTTTTCCCTAGGAAAGGTAACTTTTTCGAGAACAGATAATCAGATCCATACTACAATGGAAATAACTGTAGCACCAGATCTGGATGCTGAGATCCGGGAAATAACCTTAACTAATAAAAGTAATGAACATTGTTTATTGGAAGTCACCAGTTTTTTAGAGTTAGCTCTGGCATCCCACGAACAGTTCCAGGCCCACCCGGTCTTTAGTAAAATGTTTATTAAAACAGAATTTATACCGGAAATCGATGTCTTGCTTGCTCATCGCCGTAGCGATTCTGGGGAATCAGGACCCTACGTTGCGTATATGATGAATGTAAATGGGATCACCGTTGGAGCGTTAGAATTCGAGACGGATCGCTCCCGCTTCATTGGCCGCGGTCGTTCGGTAAGTATCCCCCATGTCATTCAGACCGGGCATCAATTGTCTGGTACGACCGGCGCCGTTTTAGATCCAATCTTCAGTTTACGTCGACGAATCAATCTGCCACCTCGTCGCAGAGCACGTTTTTCCTGTATCACCGCGGTTGCCGACACCCGCGAGCAGGCCTTAGAGATCTGTAGAAAACTACGTTATCCTTTTCAGATCCGAAGAACCTTTGATCTGGCTGTAACTGCTATTAATCTCGAACTGAATGATTTAAATATATCACCGCAACAAGCTAATATTTATCAATGGATGGCTTCGCAGTTAATGTATTTCAATAGCTATCGCCAACAGCGAACTTTAACCGTCAGCCGTAATCTTAAAGGCCAGTCCGGTTTATGGGCTTATGGAATCTCTGGGGATTATCCAATAGTGTCGGTTAATTTCAATACTGATTCCCAATTCGATTTGGCCAAGACTATGTTAAAAGCCTTAAAATACTGGGCAATCCATGGTTTAATTGTTGATTTGGTTTTTATCTGTCATGAAGCGGATGGTTATAATCAACCCAGTATTGAAGGGTTACAAAAAGTAATCAACACCCAAACCCATACCGAATTATTTAAACTCTTGGCTACTCACATTTTTATCTTGTCTGATGAGCTATTACCGGAAGTCGATCGCAATTTGCTTGCTTCCGTTTCCAGAATCCAACTTGATGCGAATCGAGATACGCTAATCTCCCAAATGCTCCCGGTTGAAGATGATCTGGAATTGCCCGATGTCTTCCTTCATCAAACATTAATTGAAAAATCGTATCCGCCAACAATATCGAACCAACCAGAAGATTTGATCTTCTTCAATGGCTGGGGTGGTTTCACGCCCAATGGTAAAGAATATCTAATCTGTCTTAAAGCAAATAATTTACCACCTCAACCGTGGATTAATGTTCTTGCCAATCCTAACTTCGGATTTTTATTATCCGAATCAGGCAGTAGCTATACTTGGGCAAAAAATAGCCGCGAGTTTAAAGTTACTCCCTGGTCTAATGATCCGATACTTGATCCTTCAGGAGAAATATTTTACTTACGAGACGAAGAAGATGGTTTGCTATGGTCAGTTTCGCCTTTACCAATTCAAACTAATGAGTCATACACGATCCGACACAGTCAGGGGTATAGTGTTATCTCTCATCAATATCAAGAAATCGACCATCAAGCCTTTTATTGGACGCCACTGAACGATCCCGTAAAAATCGTAGAGCTTACTTTAATAAATACCGGTGAAAAAAGGCGCAAACTGTCAGTCACTTATTATTTAGAATGGGTACTAGGGGTTAATCGGGAAAAAACATACCCTTATATTGTCACAGAAATGGACCATCTCACCGATGCTCTTTTAGCACGCAATACCTACCATGATCACTTTCCCGACTACTGTGGCTTTTTAAACCTTTGGACCGAACATCCAGTAAAAGAACGAAGTTGGACCGGTAATCGCCACGGATTTATCGGACGAAACGGTAGTTTATCCCAACCAGCAGGACTAAGAAAAGCCTCCTTAGATAATCAAACCGGAGCTAGTTTCAATCCTTGTGGCGCTATTCAACTTAAATTTGAGCTGGAACCAAATGAGGAAGCAGTCATCTACTGTCTAGTTGGTGCAGCGCCAAATCGAATAACCGCCCAACAATATTTAAGCCGATACCATAAACAAAAGGCAATAATCCAATCACGAGATGAAGTAATAAGTTTTTGGAAGAAAACCTTAGGTCAAGTAAAAGTCTCAACGCCAGATCCGGGATTTAATTATCTAATTAACCATTGGTTACTTTACCAAACTTTAGCTTGCCGTCTGTGGGCCCGTTCGGCTTTTTACCAATCCGGCGGCGCCTTTGGCTATCGCGATCAACTTCAAGATGTATTAGCCTTATTACATACAAGACCGGATTTAACCCATGAGCAAATTCTACTTCATGCTGCCCATCAGTTTCAGGAGGGTGATGTTCAACACTGGTGGCATCAGGAAACCGGGCATGGAATACGAACCCGCTATTCCGATGATTTACTATGGTTGGTCTACGCTTCCTGCCGTTATGTAGAACACACTGGGGATCATAGCATCTGGGATCAACAAATTCCTTTTCTGACAGAAACGCCGCTTCGTCCGGAAGAGCGAGAACGTTATGCGCCCACCAGGGAAAGTAAAGAAACAGCCAACCTTTATCATCACTGCCTTCGGGCCATTGAACGGGCTACGGTTTTCGGCCCCCATTCATTACCATTAATTGGCGGTGGTGACTGGAATGACGGCATGAATAAAATAGGCCTGGAAGGTCAGGGAGAAAGTCTTTGGTTAGCTTGGTTCCTATACGCAAACCTTAAAAAATTCATTCCTGTCTGTTTAAGCCGAGGCGATCAGGAGCTTGCTGAAAAATACCGCTTGATTATGGACCAAATTAGTTGGGCTGCAGATAACAATGGTTGGGATGGGCAATGGTACCGACGGGCTTATACGGACAACGGTGATCCGCTAGGCTCAATTAGCAATACGGAATGCCAAATTGATTGTATTGCACAAGCATGGGCAGTTATCTCCGAAGCCGCTCCCGAGGATAAGGCTAAAACGGCGATATGGTCTCTTTATCACAGGTTGGTCTTGCATGACAAGGCAATCATTAGCTTGCTAAGCCCACCCTTTTCGCAAACCGACCCCAGTCCCGGATATATTCAAGCCTATCCCCAAGGAGTCCGGGAAAACGGCGGGCAATATACCCATGGCGCTATTTGGGCTGTTATTGCTTGGGCAAAACTGGGTGAAGGCAATCTAGCGGGCGAATTGTTTAATATGCTTAATCCGATTTATCATACGCAAACGCAACACGAAGTCCAAACCTATCGTGTTGAACCTTATGTCATGGCGGCCGATGTCTATTCGACCCCTCCTTATATCGGAAGAGGCGGGTGGAGTTGGTATACAGGTTCCTCTGGTTGGATGTATCAGGCCGGGTTGGAATGGATCTTGGGAATACAACGGCAAGGAGATTTTTTAATCATCAAACCATGTATTCCGGATGATTGGCCAGAGTATCAGGTAAATTACAAATTCGGAGAAAGCGCTTATCAAATCACCGTCAAAAATCCCCATCAACAACAAACCGGATTACAAAGTCTCTTCCTCGATGGAATAGCCTTAAATCCGAAAACAGGTCAAATACCCCTGATTGATGATGGGAAGACCCATCTGGTTGTTGCCGAACTATAGATTTCGCCTTTCACCCCTTAAGGCCCTAATACTGAATAATGGTCCTTAAAGCCGTATTCTTCAGACTCAACCTTTCCGAAAAATTAAGATGTTCTGGTGGGTAATATTTGAGACATAACATCTTCTTATGGCATAAGGTTTCAATGGTCTTTGAGTAGCCTGGTTCCACCAGATCCGCATTCCTTTCCATTTGAATCCGGTTTTTTGGATCGTTTCAGCTACTTTCATACTTAAGGGGTAATACTCACCATTTTGATAACGATCCCCAATCAGTACTATTAGATACCGGCGGGGGACTAATACCCTAAAAGCTTCTCTAGCGAACTCCGCTATTTTCTCTAAATATTCTACGAATCCCCGTGAGTTTCCTAAATCTTTTTCTTCACCTGGATTATACATGGAAAAGTTAGTCTCCTTAATAAAATCAACTCGGTGTTGGCAACCATATGGAGGATCAGTAATAATCGTCGCTACCTGTTCAGCCGGTAGTTTTTTAAGTTCTTCCAGACAATCACCATGGAGCATTAAACCCTCAATTTTTCGCCCACCCTGACCCTGTATAAACCCGTTTTCCCCGACTGTAAAACCGGAGGTTATCTCCCTAAAAATCCGAATCCATTCAACGTTCAATTCGATACCAACAGCTTTTCGGCCAACCAAAGCTGCTCCTAATAAAGTACTGCCCACTCCGGCAAAAGGATCCAAAACCAGTTCGCCTTCTTTGCTAAAGAAGGCGATTATCTCAGCCATCAACTCAGGGGGTTTAATTGCCCCATGTTTTTTGCGCAACTGATGAGTAGGGTCTGGCGGGTAATTAGTAGAATAAATAGTATTTGTCCAATATAGCCATTCGGATCCAGATAAATGATTTAAAGGGTTCTCCACAATTTTTCCTCCACTTAACTATCTTTTCAAATATTTTACTCCTTCCCAGCTCTATTTATGTGTAAACTCCTTTAAACATACTTACAAGGGGGAATTGCGTAGCGTTTCCCTTGGTATAGATCAATTAGTCACGAAATCAGATGTGTGATTAAATCTTAAATAATTGAATCATGCAATTCCTTAACAAAGTAATTTCCTCATAATTTGATAGAAAAATAAGATTCGGTTTTTAAGCCTAATCAATAACACCTTCCAAGTGATTGGAAGGTGTTATTGATTGCTATTTGAGGGAATTGCATAATCTGAATTCGTGACATCTATAGACACCAGGGAAAATCGTGAAAGCTTGCGGTCGCGTTTCCCCTGGTATAGATCGAATAGTCACGAAATCAGATATGTGGTTAAATCTTAAATAATTGAATTATGCAATTCCTTAATTTACGACTAGCTCTAAGCCGGTTAGATAATATTACCACTTAAAGCCTAGATTAAACTGAACATTACGGTTTAGAAAATCATAACCCAGACTAGCCTTAAAACAGTGCAGATCTTTAATTAGCTCTACTTTATTCTGTACCCAAAGGGGGTTAGCTCCTCTTTGCCATAGATTCTTCCCTTCAACCGCCAATCGCCAGGTTGGTAAAAGTCCAATGCTTCCATTCCAAAAAGTTTCCCCGTACCAACCATTTAAGCTACCTGTTTTCAAATCTCCTTCTCCATAAAGCATCCCAGCCCCCAACGAAAACCCAGGTAACCAGTTTCCAGTTATTCGTCCCCCAACATCCTGACGCTTCTCTATAACCTGATTACCTTCAGTAAAATTAGAAACATATACAAACTCCGCTTTAGCATCGGTAAAAAGGGGAAACTTTAGCTTGAGAGAACCCTCGGTCGAGGATATACCCGTCCAACCTTTTTTAAGTTCGGCTTTAAATTCCGCCCGGGGAAAATAATAAGTTAACCCGGAATTACCATTTAGACTTTTTTTCGGTTCCCAAGTAAGTTCCGAGTTCCAAACTAATCTGGGAGTAACGAGCCAATCGCCGCCTCCCTGCAGACGAAACCATTTATTAGTACCTAATCCGAGCCCGTAGTTAAGTTTAAATTGTTTATTTACTTCATGGGTAAGCTTCCCCACAAGATAAAGCCCGCGGTTGTTGTTGAGACCCAATTCTAATAGAGGCCAATTATCAAAACTATCGGTAGAAACGGTTAGAGGGGGAAGAGGCAAGAGTGGAAGGTTTTTTAAGTATAAAAGACCTCCTTTGACTTTGACCCGCTTTTCTACCAGCTGAACTTTACTGGCTTTGATCTTAATACAGGGGGTGGCTAAATCGCACTTTGTAAAGGATGTATCGTTTAAGAATAATATTTCTTCATTGATCTCTGCTTTTTCACCAGAAACCAAAGTCTCCCCAACTACCCCTCTAGGAGCGGAAATCTCTCCTTTATTATTACGGAAAGAGTACTCTATTTTCTCTCCTTCCCAAGTTCCAAAAGAAGTAATTAGTTTTATCCGATTTTCCGCTTGCAGAAATTCCTCTTTCTGATTATAACGAAGGTTTTCAGCTTGAAGCAGAAAATCTCCATTTTTAAATTTGACCCCCCCGCTGGCCATGTATATGCGCTGAACTGGATCAAACTCGACCATTAAGGCCTCTATTTCGATGTCTTCTTCGCTAGCGGCAGTTGCCGGAAGTAAATAACAAGTAAGCATAAGAAAGATTAAAACAACTATGATCATACCATTTTTAAATGAATTCATTAATTCTTTCTACCCTTTCCTTTCAAGCGCGGCTCTTAGAAAACACTTCGAGACTTGTCGATTCACTTGACTTTACTTTACATCACTTCACATGTGCAAGACAGTAGGCAGCATAAACGACTCCTTAGATAACTCTCTTTTCTCGATTATGCCAGAAAACCCTTTCACTGATTGGAAGAACATTATGTCAGTAATGGTTTTTTAATCCACTTTCCGAGCCTTACGAAAGAGCGGAAAACCTTGCGGCGAATAAGTTAAACCCTTTAAGCGTTGAGACACAAGGTAAGGCTTAACATTGAAATATAGAGGAATAATTGGCAGATCGGAAATTAATTTTTCCTCAAGTAAATGATAAATTCTGTACCTACTAATTGTATCCATTCTCTCCTGAGCTACCGACAGCCAATAATCATATTCCGGGTCCTTGTAACTACAAAAATTCTCTGCTGCCTGTGAGTGAAATAGATTTAAAAAGGTCATCGGGTCCGGGTAATCACCAGTCCAGCCCTGCCTTGCCGTATAAAACCTGCCAGTAGAGGCTAGCTCTAGAAATTGATCATAACTTACAGCCTCAATCTTAACCTTTAAACCAAGATTAATTTCCCACATTTCCGCTAAGATCTTAGTCATTTCTAAGGGAACTACACTGTCTACCACCAAGATATCTATTTCAGGGTAACCATCTTCATTAGGATAACCAGCTGTATATAATTGCTCAAGGCATTTTTCGCCGTCAGCAGGGTCAAGTAAAGCGCCTCCAGTCTGACGAAAATCAGTGCCGCTTTTGCTATCCGCAATCCCCGGAGGAATTAATCCTGTAGCCGGAATCCCTCTATATCCTAAGGTTCTAGCTACCAGCAGATCCCTGTTAATCGCTAAAGAGAGAGCCTTGCGAAAAACCATATTATTCAGTGGCGGTCTACGGGTATTTAGATAAATAAACCCTGTCCCCATCGTAGAAGCTTGAACTAAATCAGAGCCATATTGCCCAAACATGGAAAAAGGTGGCTCCTCCAACAGATCAATCATTCCGGCAGTATAAATGGTTACACCAGTATTTGGAGGGAGAAAAGTCACTTTTATCTCCTTAATATTTCCTCTTTCACCCTGATAAAACTGGTTAACTACTAACACCGCATGGTTTCGGGGCTCCCATTCCCCAATCTGAAAAGGTCCATTACTACAAAACCCAGGAGCATAGTTTTGGTCCTTTTCTTTTATATACTTGGAGTGAACCGGAAGGAAAGCCGGAAAGGTCAAAAGGTTTAAAAAATAACTGCATGGTTTCTCCAAAACCACTTGTAAAACTTGCTTGTCTAAAGCTTTTACTCCAATCTCATCCGTGTTTTTTAAGTTCCCTACCCGATATGAATAGGCATTCTTAATCACATCCAGTAAAAAACGGGATGAACTCACATACTCTGATGCTAGTATCCGTTTCCAAGATAATTCAAAATCAAATGCCGTCACCTGATCCCCGTTCGACCAGTATGAATCTTTTAGATGAAAGGTATAAGTTTTTCCATCAGCCGAAACGATCCACTTAGCAGCCATCCCAGGAGATAACACCCCTTGATCCCATACTACTAACCCCTCATGAAGATTGTTTAAAAGAATCTTTTCCGAATCATAAAGTACAGTTTGGGGATCGAATCCCAAAGGATAGGAAGCAAGGTTAATCGCAATGCTTTTTCCCGGCTCCGCGGTGATCAGTTTAAGCGGTGTCAGAATAGATAATACTAAAATCAGCGCTAACGCCATAAACAGCTTAAAGTATCCAGTCTTTATGTTCATAAAAGTTCTCCCACATACTTTTTTCTTTATTTTATCAGAGTTTAGGTGGGAATTGAATAGTAAATCATCTAATCCCTGCCATACATAATTTGCTGAGGCGCAACATAACTCTATGATAGCTGTTTTACTAAAATAGACTGCTGATTAGTTATCAACAGTCTATTAAGCTACCCAGAAAATAGCCTTGGTTGATTCACCCGACTTTGATTAAAGCACTAGCGTGCACTAAGGAAAGTCGGCGTGAACAACTAA
>DHOO01000058.1:30571-40119 GCA_002409975.1 Firmicutes bacterium UBA5388 | reverse complement strand
GCTTGTCGACTCACCTGGCTTAGATTTTCATCATTTCATGTGCGCTGGCGGTAGCCAGCGTGAGCGACTACCTTATTAATTCCCACTTGGATTAAGTTTTCTTTCTAAAATCCCTAACTCTTCTATGGCCATTTGCGCTTCTCGCCATACATGATTTGCCAATAAGGGAGATATAATACTCAGAACCTTACAAGCTTTGACTAAATCGGAAGCCGCCTGCTTAAAATCTCTAATTTGCGTGGTGGCTTCTAGAACTTCCTCATTAAAACGTTGTAATCTAGGAATAACATAAGGCCTTGGTAAGCTATCGAACCCAGGGGGTAATGGACATCCCATCATATCTGCTGGCAACAGGTGATTTTCAAAGTCTCTGGGGACCAAGGCCGATTGCAGATCTACTCCCTGCAAACGAAGGGTTTCAAAACGATCGCCAAACTGCATCGCTTTTTCAACTAGCAGTCTTTCTGAAGGATCTAATAAATGAGCAATGAATCTAGCATGGTCTCCCATAATCCGTAGCCAGAAGACCTCTACTTCTAGCGTTAGCTCAGCAAGGGGAGTATTTATTTGATTATTTAATTTCAGTAAGTTAGTACGAAACCGGATCGCCTCCCGGCGAACATGGTCGATCAGTAGTGGCAAGTTAGAACCGCCTATATTACAAGTAATGATTCGGTTCAACACATTACTCTTGAAATTAATAATCCGGTTTAAAGCTTGGATCACTTGTTCATTTAGACCGAAAACTGCTTCTCTGTTACTTGGCGTTTGCTCGCTAAGAACTTTTAAATTTGCAAAAATACTTTCTAATTGGACCGCTTCATTAATTAACCCCGTCTCGTTGCATGGCAGTCCTTCTCCAATAAAAAGAGAATGTTCAGCCATGATTTGAGTCCAGAAACGATTTTGTCTTAGAGACTCGATGATAAAACAGTCTTTTTCCAAAATTAGATCTCACCTCCTATACACTCATATTTTTATTATACAAATTACTAAAATCTATAGTGCCAGTCCTCAATAAAAGGGTCCAATGCCCTACTAATCTACGACAAGATCAATAGAACGAAAGAACAGCAATTAGAGTACGAAACCTCCTGGGAGTATAAAAAACCCCGGGGAAAACCCCGGGAGCGACACTTTAACGTTATTACAATTTATTTAAAAGCTCACCGTTACTGGCAATCACTTTTTGATACCAGTAACCCGAATCCTTTATCGTCCTTTTTTGCGACTGAAAATCCACATGAATCAGCCCAAAACGTTCATTATACCCATGCGTCCATTCAAAGTTATCCATCAGTGACCAGTAAAAATAGCCCTGAATATCTGCTCCGTTCTCAATAGCTTTTTCTAGCGCCAACAAATAACGATGCATAAAATCAATCCGTTGCTGATCATGAACAGCTCCATCCAAGGAAAGCCAATCCTGATTAGAAAGACCGTTTTCAGTGATGATAATCGGTTTTTTATATTTTTCATATAAAAAACGCGGTCCCCAATGTAAAGCTTCAGGTGTAACTGGCCAATTCATAGCCGTTCTTGGGTAACCAAGAATAGGTTCAACCACCTCCCCGGCACGCACTGTAGTTCCTTGATAAATATTTATCCCAAAGAAATCTAAAGGTTGGTTAATTGTCTTCAGATCGTGAGTCTTAATTAAAGGTAAATGTCCTGCCAATACTTTAAGCCCATCGTCTGGATAAGAACCCAAAAACACCGGGTCCATCCACCATGAATTAGACCAAATAAATTCTTTTTTTGAAGTAGCAAACATTCCAAGGCGAGCAGCTTCGATATCTTCTTTCGCTTCAGTAGCAGGTATTACCACCTTCCCCACCGGAGCGTATCCAATTTGACATCGCTTTTTAGAATTGGTTCTAATTACTTGTACACTTAGACCATGAGCCAGTAGGGCATGATGTCCTGCTAACAGCAGTTCATCGAGGCCCAATTTTAAACCAGGAGCATGAACCCCATCGTAATGACCTAAACCAATAAAACATTGAGGTTCGTTTAAAGTAATCCAGTGCTCTACCCGGTCGGATAGTCGTTCCACTACTATTTTAGTATACTCAGCAAACCAGTGAGGACTTTCCGGGTTAAGCCACCCACCCCTCTTATACAGTTCAAAAGGATAATCCCAATGAAAGAGGGTAACAAAGGGCTTTATTCCCTCTTTTAATAACTCATCAATTAAACAATCATAAAAATCCAGACCCGCTGTGTTCACTTTTCCTACTCCCGCAGGAAGCACCCGTGGCCAAGCAATGGAGAAACGATAAGCCTGCAATCCAAGATCTTTCATTAGTTGAACATCTTCCTGATACCGATGACAATGATCGCATGCTAACTCTCCGGTATGATTTTGAAAAACTGTTCCTGGTCGACGACAAAAATTATCCCACACTGATAATCCTTTTCCTTCCTCAAAAGCCGCTCCTTCAATCTGATATGATGAAGTGGCGGCGCCCCAAATAAATTTTTCTGGAAATCCCATAAAAACCCCTCCCCGCCATTTTATGCACAATAACTATTGTAATCTAATTTCTCTCTTTTGTCACTTAAGGAATTTTCATACTGATCTCCACCCAGACTTTCCCACCGTAGCCCTCAACAATCCGACGAATACGAAAGAAGCAAAACCAAAAAGGCCACCCTTTACTAAAATGGTTACATTAGCGTAAATTAATTGTTTAAGTCCAACAAGAACTTTAGTCCAAATCATTGAAAGACAGCAATTTTTAATCTAAAAGTAACTGAATGTACAAGGAATAAAGTTTGTAAACTAACAAAAAAAACGGGTCCCCTTACCCGTTTTTTTTTAAAGCCTTTCCCTATCTTAGCCCAACTTGCCGCAAGACATCCTTTAGTTGATCAAGTTCTCCCTGTTCGGGTTCGACCAAAGGTAACCGTGTATTTCCTACTTCTAAACCCAACATGTTAAGCGCAGCTTTAACCATAATGGGATTGGTTGTAATAAATAGCACTTTAAAAAGTGGAAGCAATTCATTATGAATCTTCGTTGCTTTACCTACTTCACCTTGACAGTACTCATCAATCATTGTTTTCATCCTTCTACCCACCAAATGGGCGGCGACACTAACCACACCAGCCGCGCCGATTGAAAGCATTGGTAAAGTAAGACTATCATCACCACTATAGACCAGAAAATCTTTTGGTAGGACTCTCACCATCTCCGCGGCCTGATTAAGATCACCGGTAGATTCCTTTAAAGCCACGATATTCCTTACTTCTGCCAACCTATTCATCGTCCTGGGGGTAATATTGACTCCCGTTCTGCTTGGTATGTTGTAAATCATCACCGGTAAAGAAGTAGCTTCAGCAATCGTTTTAAAATGGCGGTATAACCCCTCTTGAGGAGGTTTGTTGTAATAGGGAGCTACGGCTAAAATACCGTCGACGCCTGTTCTCTCTGTTTCCTTAGTCAGCTCTACGCTCTTTTTAGTATCATTACTACCTGTTCCTGCGATTACTGTCGCTTTACCACCCACAGCTTCAACCACTGTGGAAAAGAGAGCTAATTTCTCTTCTGTAGTAAGGGTTGGCGATTCTCCAGTTGTTCCAGAAATCACCAGTCCATCCGAGCCATTCTCCACCAGTCGTAAAGCAAGGTCCTTAGCGGCTTGGTAATCCACCTCTCCCTGCTGATTAAAGGGTGTAACCATCGCGGTTAGCACCTTTCCAAACTCTACCATCTAATAACCTCCCTTTCTTCAGGAGAATTTTTATTGTCAAGAACTAAACCATATTTCTTCCTTCTCATCACTCCTTTATTCTCCTAATCCAAATTCATCATGTAAGGCTTTAAGGGCCCTTAGCATATCCTCTTTCTTTACTAAACAGGCAATATTAGTATGAGAATCAGTAGTTTGAAAGAGTGGAACTTTAGCCTTATATAATCCTTCGACTACGCGCGCCATTACCCCAGGAACTCCTCGGATTCCCGCCCCCACAATCGAAACCTTGGCAAAACCTTTAGTTCCCTTAAAACCAAGACCTGTTTGCTTTAAAATTGACAAAGTCTGGTCGAAAAAAGCTTCTTGAACCGTAAAAGTAATTTTTTGAGGTGATACTTGTATCATATCCAAACTAATGCTAGCCTCTGCTAGTAGACTGAATACTTCCAGAGCTTTACCACTAGTGTTCACATCCTGAAGAGAAAGGTTAAACTGGGCCAGATCCGAGATATGGGCAAGTCCGGTCACCATTTTATCAGTCTTAATCTCCGTCCCCAAGGATAAAGGGGGAGCATCACAGATTAACGTCCCCTCTTGATCGGAAAATATTGATCTAATCCGTAAAGGCACTCTTCCTTTCATTGCAATCTCCACCGCCCGTGGATGAATGACTTTGGCCCCTAGATGCGCCATTTCACAGATCTCACTGTAAGTCATTACTTTTAGCGGTTTAGCCTGTGGAACAAGATGAGGATCGGTAGTCATCACTCCATTTACATCCGTGTAGATTTCAACCGTCTCTGCCTGCAAAGCCACACCTAAAGCGGCGGCGGTTGTGTCACTCCCGCCGCGTCCTAAAGTAGTAATCTCATCTTCCTTGGTTATACCTTGGAACCCAGCCACGACAGCGACTTTTTTACTTTTTAGACAATCAACAATTTTTTCCGGCTTGATCTCAATAATGCGCGCATCACCAAAATGATGATTAGTAATTATTCCCGCCAACCCTCCGGTGAAAGCTTGCGCCTCCACCCCATGCAATCTTAAAGTTTGCGCCATAATAACTGCGGAGATTAATTCTCCGCACGCCATCAAAAGATCCAGATCTCTTGGATAAGGCTCGGGGGAAACTTCTTTGGCTAAAGATATCAGCGTATCTGTAGCGTAAGGGGCTCCTTGGCGCCCCATCGCTGAAACTACTACTACCAGAGCGTAGCCGAGCCCGATAGCCTCCTTTATTTTGGCCACAACTTTCTCCCGTAGTTGAGGTGTAGCCAGTGAAGTTCCTCCGTACTTTTGTACCAATATATTAATAGGAGAGCCCTCCTTTATCATCAACTTAAGTTTTACCAGTTTTCCCTTTATACTTCAACCCTAATTACTTTTTTCCTTTGTATTTCCAAAGATAATTGGTTGAATTTGTTCTCCTTTTAAAGCACAAACAATGGTCTGCAATAACAATTCCATCTTAGCTACTAACGATCTGGGCTTTCCTTCAGGATCATCTTGACCAAAGGGCACAAAATAGATATATTTGCGGTTTAGCATCGAGGCTACATTTGATAGGTTAGCGCCCAAGCCATCATTAGTCGAGATCGCTACCACCACCGGACGGTTATTTCTTAAATGGGCTTTGCAAGCCAGTGTCACAGGAGTATCGGAAATCCCAAAAGTTAAACGACTAAGAGTAGTTCCAGTACAAGGGGCTACCACCATTACATCCAATAATTTTTTCGGCCCAATTGGCTCTACTTCTACCAAACTGTTCCATGGCCTTCTTCCTGTAATTTCATAAATAGTTTTCTGTAAATCCTCTGCTCTTCCAAACCTTGTATCTGTTTGAAAAACTGTTGGTGAAAAAATCGGAAAAAGGTCTGCCCCTTCGTTTTTAAGTCTTTTAACTTCTGGAATAACATCTGGGATCGTACAATGAGATCCGGTAAACCCAAAACCAATACGAACACCCAATACTTGCATGCTAGACACCCCCAAGCTATCTTCTGGAGCCATTTTCTTCAAACTCCGCAATTAAGTTCCTGTTCGATTAAGCCTGGAAGTTTGGTGGCGAGAATGTTTCCAGCTGTCAGAGGCGCCACCTTACCTGGTAGCCCTAAAGCCAAAATAGCGGTTATTTTATATTTCTCAGCAGCCTGAAAATCTACACCACCAGGCGCAGAGGCTAGGTCAATGATTAACGTCCCAGGTTTCATCCTGCTTACTATTTCTTCTGTCACCATCTTGGCAGGAATGGTATTAAAAACTAGATCCGCTTTACTAACCTCCTCAGCTACCCTACTAAGAAATAGCGACGTACATCCCCAACTATCAGCTTTCGCCAGTTGCTCAGGGCTACGGGCAGCAATCAAAACCACAGCTCCCCAGGCCAATAACCTCGCAGCTAATGCTTGGGCCACTCTTCCAAACCCTAGAAGCAGACAGCACGAACCATTTACAGTAAACGCAGTGTTCTCCATCATTAACTGAATTGCTCCCTCAGCCGTCGGAATAGCATTGGGGATTGCAATCTCATCTCTTTCCGCATATTCAAAAACCCTGACTCCAAGTTGAGTAGCCTGTTGTTTTAAATAAAGCGGAATGGATCCAGTGACAATTAAAGCTTTTTCCTCTAATAACTCTAAAAACTGTTGATCGATCTTGATCCGGACCGCAGGGTCCATTGTCTTAACCATTCCCTTGCCATCTACTCCACTGATCGGGAGGATAATAACTCGCGAGCCTGTTAGTGCTTGTTTTAAATCCTTTGCCGGAAACATACGAGGCAAATCGGGAATAGCTGTTAACCCGTAAGTTTTAACCCAAGCAACCCAGTCTAGCATTCTTTCGGCTACCATGATCTGCCTACGATCTCCGCCTACGATTGCTACACTACTTTGAGCCAAAGATTCCCACATACAAAGAACCCTCCCTTTCCGTATATTACCAGGCGATCAAGTTTATGTTCTCCTCAATTACGAAGACATAAACTAAAAACAGTCACCAGTCAATAGTAATATATTCCCCAAAGAAAGGAGAGGTGTCAAATAGGTAGAGTCCTTAATCGACCAACGACTCCAGCCCATAGTAGAAACCTTTTAAAGTTGGAACCTTTCTAATTGCCATTAAGACCCCAGGCATAAAAGAAGAACGATCTAAAGAGTCATGTCTGATCGTTAGAGTTTGTCCTTGATTGCCAAAAATTATCTCCTGGTGGGCAATCAATCCCGGTAATCTGACACTATGAATCTTAATGCCCAAGTACTCTCCACCACGGGCACCATTAATCTTCTCCAAAGGGGCTGGTTTGGCTACTGGTTCCGCTACACGACCCGTGGCAATCAGCTCAGCTGTCTTAATCGCTGTTCCAGATGGAGCGTCTAGCTTACGATCATGATGCAACTCGATAATCTCCACATCTGGGAAATATTTAGCCGCTTCATGAGCAAAACCCATCATCAGCACAGCGCCGATAGCAAAATTAGGAGCTACCAAAAAACACTTTTCCGACTTTGAAGCCAACTCGTTAATTTCTTCAAGGTTTTCCGCGGTAAGACCAGTGGTTCCGATAACCCCGGCCACTTTAGTTTCGGCCGCAGCTTTAATATTCTCCATTACCGCCAGTGGGGTAGTAAAGTCAACCATCACTTCTGCTTCTGTTCTTTTTAAAGCGCTTAATAGATCCTGCTCAATCTTGATTCCCAGTGTTTCTAAACCGCAGACTTGGCCGATCTCTGCCCCAACACCTGTTTTATCAACTGCTCCTACTAGCGTCATGTCGTCTTGAGCGACAATCGCTTTTACAACTTCCCTACCCATTCGGCCAAAAGCTCCTGATACTAAAACACGTATTTTATTCATTATTATCTCCGCCTCCTACATCTTGTTGCTCGTCACTGTTATAACCTTTTCTCTTCTTCGTTGGGCTAATTACGTTGTTCTTCTCTTCAACTTTCCTAAGCGCATTATACTGCTTGAGCCAAATGCGTTGTCTTTTATTCTACTATCCCATCTAAAGAAATGCCTTCGAGGCTTGTCGATCAACGTTAACTTTATTTTATTTTTTACTTCAAAGAAAGTCCTTATTATAACAAAAGGTTGGCTCGAGCCAACCCACAGCTATGCTACTTCAGCACCTTAAGGTAAGATAGCTCTAGTGGCTCTCTTCCCCTCACATCCTTTTGACTGCCCGCACTTTTACTATATCCTTACGTTTTAAAAAAATATAAGATGAGTTATGAGTTTTACTAATTTCCCTTTTTACTTAGCCCCAAATAATTCCCTTTTTTCTCCTCTTTAGAAGGTTCATATTCCAATAATACCAAATCATCACTGATCTTTTTCACCGCAGCCCATGAAATCTCCTGCTCCATACGGAAGAAAAAACCTTTTCCCGGAAGGATCATCGAAATAACCATCGCTTTTTTTAAGTCAACCATAAAATCGATCTTTCTAATCTGGCCTCGCTTGCTACCATCAACCAGATTAATCAGTTCTTTACCGGTTAATTCTGACAAACGCATCCCACTCCCCCCCAGTTATAAATATTTTTCTGGGAGGTAAAAGATACTTTATTATCCCATACACAAGAAAAAATTGCAATAATGAGGACTATTTCTCCTCTCCGGAGAAATCTTTGAACAGCTTCTTTAAAGCTTTTTTTTCAATTCTAGAAACATAAGATCGGGAGATCCCTAAGACCTTTGCGATCTCCCGTTGGGTTTTATTGAGCCCATCTTTTAGTCCATAGCGTAACTCTACCACTTTTTTTTCACGATTACTTAAAATATTTAATTTTTCTCGTAGACTTTCCTCTTCCAATTTTGTTTCAACCGTCTCCGGAACCAGATCTGCGCCTGTGTCCAAAATATCTAGTAAAGTTATTTCATTTCCCTCTTTATCAGCGCCAATCGGGTCCTGTAGAAAAAGATCGTTTTTTAACTTTTTAGTGGAACGCAGATGCATTAAAATTTCATTCTCTATACAGCGGGCCGCATATGTTGCCAGTCTTGTATTGTATTTTCGTTTATACGTGTTAATTCCCTTAATCAACCCAATGGTTCCAATGGAGATCAGGTCATCATTATCTTCTCCTGTATTATCAAACTTTTTAACGATATGAGCTACTAAGCGGAGGTTCCTTTCAATCAGAACATTTCTCGCCTCTTTGTCTCCTTCTTCCATCCGGAGGATTAATTCTCTTTCTTCCTCTTCACTTAAAGGCATGGGAAACACGTTATTATTGGAAATATATGAAAATAGCCACGCAAACTTCTCGAAAATGAGGTTTAGAATGACTCCTACCAAAGGAAGTATCATTAAATTACACCCCCGAAAGAAAACTGCGACATGTTTATACATATGTTTGGGACTTTAGTTCTGTGCCAGTCCCTTAAGAATAGGGCATAGTAACATATTCTATTTATTTCCAATACTTAGAAAATACTCATAAAGCTAGTCGTTCATGCCGGTTACGGATGAATCGACCGGCCATCCTGTAAGATGAAAATTCAAAGCCAGGCGCCTCGACAAGCAAGTTGTCAATGTCAACTTCCACTTGACCCGAGCAAATAAGAAAATATGGATTGACATTGATCGACAAGCCTAGAAGTGTTTTCTAAGTTGTCTTTCTAGGCAATTCCCTCAGGATAAAAAAATAACCACCAGCGTGGTGATTATTTTTTCTGGTTTTACTCTCATTAAGAGTTTAAACACCTGCTCATCAATAAACCAAAAATCTCAGCCGCCCGCTCTCCCCCCACCAGGTCATCCTCAAGCAAGATTACCCCTACCAAACGTGGCGCATGGGTTGGGGCATAACCCGCAAACCAACCATAATATAACTCATGACCATTG